>JAVBJS010000144.1:0-8002 GCA_031546885.1 Desulfovibrio sp. | reverse complement strand
TGGCGTTGGTTTTCCTGTTCTTTTCCCCAGACCATCCCCCCCCCCCCCCCCCCCCCCCCCCCCCCCCCCCCCCCCCGATATTTCTTATTCTTCCCCTGCTCCCTCTCCTCCGATATTTCTTATTCTCCCCCCATTCCCACTCCTCCTACTTTCCCTCCAACTCTGCTACCAGGAGCCCGATCCGCCGCCCCCGCCAAAGGAACCGCCACCAAAGGATCCACTTCCTCCGCTTCCGCCAAAGGAACCGCCGCCGCCACCGCCAGAAGACCCACCCGAACTGCCGGACGATCTGCCGCCTTTTCCAAAAAGCGCACTAAAGGCAAAAATCGCTCCCACCACCGCAACAAGTCCCAAGAGCAATTTTAAGGCAACATCACCGTTTCCGGTAGCCACAAGAATAATTAGCAAACTGGCAAAGAGTGCCAGGGCAATGATGACACCGTTGTCCTGCAGCATTTGAGAGAGCCCCCCTTCCATAGAGGAGGTCACCTTTTTCTGTACGGCCTGAGCTTCTTGCATAGCCTGCTGCTTGAGGGCGGAGGCCTGATTCTGTACCATACGTGGGGGCTGCGTTGCCTGTTGATTCTGCATGGCTTGCTGATTCTGCGCCGGGCGCGGGGGCGCGTACTGAGCAGCGGAAGCCCCAGGGGCAAAGCGGTCTTGCAGGAGCAGACTCAAGGTATAAACGGCCTGTTGTGTGGCTTCAGCAAAAAGGCCCTGCCGGAAGAGGGGCAACATGCTGTTATTGATAATGCCCTGAGCGGCTCTAGGGCTAATGATGGATTCAATACCCTTGCCGGTAGCTATGGCCACCTCTCCGCGGGACTGCGGCGTCTTAGGCTTTATAAGAATGACAATACCATTATCTTTGTCTGCCTGCCCCACTCCCCACGCGGAACCGATTGCGGTCGCATAATCCAGTGCTGTTTTGTCTTCCAGCGAGTTTACCGTCACAATATAAATTTGCGTGGAGGTTTCAGTTTGGTAATCCTGCACAAGCTTTTCAAGCTGGCTCTGTTCCGCATCGGAAAAAGTATTTGTAAAATCATTGACCATGCGCGGGGGGTGCATGGGTTTTGGCAGTGAAAAGGCCTGGCTTGCCATACCTAGAAAAAGAAGACTCGCCGCAAGCAATAAAGAGCAAAAACGCCCGATACGAATATTCATTTATTTTTCTCCTACAACAATGCTGTCGGCCAATTCATTCCCGATTGTTCCATCGCAAGGAAAGTGCCGTGCCAAAATTTCTGTCGCAAGCATGATGCCGAGCACAATACCAACGGTCATCTCTTTACGTTGAAAGCAAGCAATAACGGCATCGCATATATTTTGCCAGGTGGAGGCATCTACTTTTTCGTTGATACCTGTATCGCCCAGCACGACAAGTTTACGCTGGCGTTTTTGCACATAAAAAAGAATGCCTGTGCGATTTTTGGTATTGGTCATCCCGATGCTCTTGAAGACTTCCTTGGCGCGCTCCATAACATCATCATACTGCCGGCGCTCCACATATACCCTGATTTCTCCACACGTCCGCAATTCAGCAGCTTTAATAACGCTTTCTATGGCTGTTTTGTCAAAATCGAGCATTGGAAGCATAAGGTTCCCTCGTTCCATAGGTGTTAAATTCAAGAGCTGAGACCACCTTGCGGTGGCCCCAGCATAACTTTTTCGTGGCGCTTTTTACAGGATTTTTACTTTTACCGCTTCAGTTCCAAGGCTTTTTGCAGCATCTGATCAGAGGTGGTCACCACCTTGCTGTTCATTTGAAAACCCCGTTGGGTAATAATCATGGTAGAAAATTCCCTGGCGTAATCCACGTTCGACTGCTCTATGGCATATTCCGAAAGTCGTCCGAAGTTTTCTTCTCCCGGGTCGCCTCGCTCGGCCGCGCCAGAGGCGGTAGTTGCGGAAAAATGGTTATTTCCTTCATGCCGCAAACCATCCTGACTTATAAAACGGAATAGGGAAACCCGCGCAAGATCCTGCGACTGACCGTTACTATATAGGCCGGTCATTATACCTTCCTGATTGACATCAATAGCGCGTAAACTTCCCGATGTATAGCCATTGTTTTCTTGGAAAACGCTGTTGGCATGCTGCCCAAAGGCCGTACTGGATTTCTCGTGTACCGTGGCCCCAGACGCCGCACCAAAGATAGCAGAACTATTGGCATTTGCGGCGGCGGCTGAAGCAAGACCGGCGCTTGAAGAACCACTCAGGGTAATGCCGGTATTAAAGGCAATGGTCTGCGGGGCGGCATCTTTCAGGTTTACCGTAAAGGCCGGTACGCCATCCACCAAAGGAACGGGCGACCAGGCATTCAAATCTGTAGGATCCCCTGAGGCAGGAGGGGCAAAGCCGGTCATATTACTCAAGTGTCCGTTTGCGGCAAAGGTAAGCGTTCCGGCCATTAAAAGCCCCGCTCCGCGTGTATCTGCCAGACCAGAAGCATCCTGCGAGGGATCTTTCAGGGCAATGGCGTATTCAAGAGCTGTGCGCCCTTCGCTCGTGCCGGCCTGGTCATAGTAAATAAGAGCCTCGTGGGTATTTCCTAAAGAATCATGAATCTGTATTTCCTCAGAATAACTATAAGACGGCATGGGAACCTTGCCCTGACCATCATACGAGCTAACCATGGAAAAAAACGGATTGTTCAGGTCAGAAGTGCTGTCTTTTATTCCACCAAGCTGCGAGACAGCCGTAAAGGCTGTTGTGGCCTTTGCATTCATGCCGCCCAGGCCATCCAGCCCCAGATTCAGCTTAATGGGCGACATATCGGGAGATTCAACCCCATTGTTGAAAAGATTTCCCACCAGATTCCAGCCATTGGGATCAAGAAGATCTCCATCTTTGGTAAAACGGAAGTTCCCGGCGCGTGTATATTGAACCTCTCCGTTTTTTTGCACACCAAAAAAGCCAACCCCACTAATGGCCAAATCGGTCGCTTCACTGCCCTTCTCAATGCCACCATCTGTAAAAAGGCGGCGCATCTCACCTGGGCGTGCGCCCGCGCCCACCTGAGCCATGTTTGTAGTCATATTAGAACGGGCAGGTATAGTTTGACTTACCAGATCCTGATATGTCATCATAACCTGCTTAAATCCAACAGTATTGACGTTTGCAAGGTTATTGGTAACAACTGCCATTCCCTCTGCGTGGGCTTTAAGGCCTGTCGCTCCAATGAAGAGTGAACTCATCATAAGCGTAACTCCTTGGGTGGCTTACATTAGCTCACCCATGATAATTGAGACCGCTATACAACGGACTCGGTATAAAACAAATCTGAAAATATATTGAGGCTGTTAAAACTCACGGGGCTGCTATGTGGAAATCCTTTCCCCTCTCTTTGCAGCAAACCGGCTAAAATTTCCTGGTATATTACCTAATCTAATCGCGGAACTATTTTTTAAAAAATATTAACACTGCAAAATAACTCAGCATTTTAATACAGCAGCATTTCCCTGTAAAAGACCTTCACCTGCTGATGCTAGTTTACACTTCGTAAAAGCAGAAATCGTACCAACGGCCCCCCTGCTCTTTTCCCTCTTTTCTTTTCTGAGAATTACCTTATCCTAGAGGTAGATGATGTAGATGTTATTGTGTGTCCCTTCCTGAAGATAACTTTTGTAAAAAGGAATGCTATGATTCTCCCTGTGCTGCAATATCCTGATCCGCGCCTTGCCCGTAAGTCTGTAGATGTTACGGAAGTTGCCCCAAAGCTACGCGAGCTTGCTGCGGATATGATAGAAACGATGTATGCCCGCGATGGGATAGGTCTTGCCGCTCCACAGGTGGGCGAGGCTATCCGCCTTATCGTCATTGACCTTTCGGGGCCGGAAAAACGCGAAGCCGCGCAAGTTTTTGTTAATCCGCGCCTGACACTTGGGGGAAAGGAAATAGAATCTGAAGAAGGCTGCCTTTCTGTACCGGATTTACGCGCTTCACTCCGTCGCGCAGAAACTGTACAGCTTACTGCGACAGATTTGGATGGCAAGGCAATTGCTGTAGACGCGGATGGAATGTTTGCCATTTGCTTGCAGCATGAATGTGATCACCTTGATGGAACACTGTTCATTGACCATATCAGCCGCTTGAAGCGCATGCTCTACAATAAAAAAATAGCCAATAAAGAGAAGAAAACGGGATGAGCCATGATGCCGTGTGTGCCGTAAAGGCAACCACCTCCCCCCTTAGCGCAGTATTTATGGGAACACCCGCCTTTGCGGCTGCTATTTTACAGCGCTTGCTGACCTTTGATGGAATACGCATCACGGCCGTCTATACACAACCCGACAAGCCGGCGGGACGGGGTAAAACCATGAAGGCGCCGGAAGTGAAGATGCTGGCCCTTGAGCAGGGCTTGCCGGTGCATCAGCCTCGAAACTTCAAGCTGAATGAGGATGTGGAAATCCTCGCTGCCTACAAGCCGGATGTGCTCCTGGTGGCGGCCTACGGCCTGCTGCTTCCTCAGCGGGTTTTGGATATTCCAAAGTGTATGCCCATCAATGTTCATGCCTCTCTTTTGCCCAAGTATCGCGGAGCAGCGCCCATACAGCGATCTGTAATGCATGGCGATTCTGTTACAGGTGTTACCATCATGCGGATGGAGGCCGGGCTTGATACCGGGGCCATTCTTCTCCAGCGAGCCGTGGGCATTGACATTAATGACACTGCGGCAACGCTGCATGTTGAACTGGCAGAGGAGGGCGCGGAGTTGCTTGTTACCGCCCTGGAGCGCCTTGCCGCCGGAACCCTACACGCCATAGAGCAGGATGAAAGCCGGGCCACGCACGCTGCCAAGCTGACAAAAGCAGAAGGACATGTGAATTTTGATCTGACTGGACAAGTTCTGCATGCACAGATTCGCGGGCTGACGCCGTGGCCTGGAGCCTTTACCACAATACGCCGCCAAGCCACTGGCGAAACTGTCCTGCCGGATGTTTCCGTAGTCTTTTCACCGGGTATTTTTCCCCTTACTCCAGCCATGCAAAAATTTGCAGAAGAAAGACAAGACAAGGCAAATGGCACTGTTCTGGGGGTTGTAGAAGACGCACTTCTAATACGGTGTGCCGGTGGATGTTACGCATTTTCACAAGTACGACCGGCGGGCAAAAACGCCATGAGCGGACGAGCCTTTTACAATGGGTATCTGGCTAATACTCCCAATGCTCTTTGCGGGTGAAAAATATGTCGCACCCAGTACCCCCTCCCAAAAAATTGCCTCTGCAATTCCTGTCTGCGCCGACTTCCCCTTTGCCGCGCAAGCGTCTGTTTATCGGCCTTGTTACCGGGTCATCCATCCTGCTCTGCCTTCTGCTTTTGCTGGGCTGGTTCATTCCCGTTGTCGGCTTTGGCAATATTCATCCCTCCGTACCCTACATTACAGGCGTTCTGCTGCTGTTTGGCATAGCTTCCATTGCCTGGGCCGCCCTGGGTCTTGTTTTGCAGATTCATACGGGCCGTCCCTTTTGGGGGTCAAACCGAGCGCGAGGCCTTGCCATTAAAATGTTCCTGCCCCTTATGGAACTATTGGCCCGACTTTTTGGAATATCCACAGAAGAGGTACGCCGCTCCTTCATTAAAGTGAATAATCAGCTTGCCATGAGCCAAAGTGGCGGCCTTGATCCTTCCCGTATTCTCATCCTACTCCCACACTGCCTGCAACGAGAAGACTGTGCTGTTCGCCTCAGCTATTCAGTAGATACCTGCAAACGCTGTGGGCGCTGTCCCATTGCCGGCATCCTGGAGCTGCGCAACCGCTATGGGGTTGGCCTTGCCGTGGCAACAGGGGGCACCATTGCCCGACGCATTGTGGTGGAAGCCAAACCACGGCTCATTCTTGCCGTTGCCTGCGAGCGAGATCTCGCCTCCGGCATTCAAGATACGCACCCCTTGCCTGTGTTCGGCATACTCAATCACCGCCCGGAAGGCCCTTGCCGTAATACCCTGGTTGCCCTTGACCTGATGGAAGAAGCCCTACGCCACTTTATCAAGCCTGAATGCCTCCCTCCTCAAGGAGATGACACGCCGAATGTGCAGGAAGTAGCAGAGGAACGCTAACATAATCATTTTGAGAACTACCTGCCAAGCCCCGGCTGGGGGAGATTTCCCCAGCCTCCACTCAACTTGTCTCACCCTCATTGTTTTAGGCCTGACACTTACCTCAAGCGAACACCACATCGCCAACCCCTGCAACCGAATACTGCCCCAGTCCCTGCTTTCTCAATAGTCCTTTCACCACCGGATACTCAATGACAAACAGCCTTCCCCAAGGTAAAAAATCCATGCACAAAGCCGCTCACGACCCACGTGCTGCCGCTTTGGTAGCCCTGCTCGCCGTTATTGACGGCAAGAGCGATTCCCAGGCGGCCCTCGACACGGCAGTCAGTTCGCCAGACATGGTTCCCACAGACAAGCGGCTGTGCACCGAGCTGGTTTATGGCAGTCTGCGGCAATACCTTCGCCTGGAATGGTTTCTTCGCCAATTTTTACAAAAGCCGGAAAAACTTCCGCAGGAAATGAGCGCTGTACTCATTATCGCCCTGTATGAAATGACCTTTTTACGTATTCCCCCTCATGCCACCCTCAATTGGGCGGTGGAACATGTGAACAATCGCTTTGGGCAGGCGCTGGGCCGTGTAGCCAATGGCGTCTTGCGCAGTATTCAGCGGAGTTTGCCGGAATTTCATCGCCCTTCGCTTTATGCAAAATCCTTCAGTACATTAGAAGAACAGCTCGCCTGCCTGTATGCCATGCCTCTGTGGATACTTCAGCTCTGGAAAAATGCTTATGGATATGCGGATACCATTCACTTATTGCACGCCTCTCACGAAGCCGCGCCCTCTGGGTTGCGCCTTAATCGACGAGATGAAGGCTGGAAGCATGCTCGCGATGGCCTTTTGCAATCTGAAAGCTTGCAAGATGAGAAATTACCAGAAAGCCGCCGCATGAAAACAGGAACAGAGGCAACCGCCGTTGTCGCAAGCTTGCTCTGGGAACGAGCCGGAATGGACGCCGCAAGCTTTCCTGCTCAATTTCCCCGCATCAGCACAGCCGAAGCTGTGGGATCGTGCGCTCTGGCCTTTGGCGGAGCACTACCCTGGGCAGCCAAAACCTTGTTGCGGGAAAAAAAGGCAGAGCGGCAAAGTCCCGCCTCCTTTGCAGCCCTTGAGGCCTTCAAGCCGGAAACGTGGACTCTGCCCATTTGGGATTGCTGTGCCGGGCGAGGGGGTAAAACTTTAGCTCTCCTCGAACGCGGCATTCCCGTTGCCCTTGCCAGCGACAGTTCAAAAACACGCATAGCCGCGCTACAAACCAATTTGTTTGGAAAAAAAGCAAAGCCCCAGCCCCCCTCGCCAGTGGGTAGCCCTCTCCCATACCCGGAAACCGCGCACGCGCCTCTTTTCGCCGTGAAGGAAGGCTCTCGCAATCTCCCAGATCAGAACCCCCTTCTCGTAGCGCAGCCCAATGATAACGCAGCAAGCGCCGAGCGACCAGAATTGCCCCGCATCATGTGCGGCTCTGCCCTGAACGTGGCTTTGGCTGTGAGCCAAGACCCTTCCTTACCTTCGCAATTTGGAACAATTCTCATTGACGCGCCCTGCTCAGGGCTGGGTACCCTTGCGCACCGCCCGGAGATTCGCTTGCGCCGAACTGCGGAAGATCTGGCGAGTCTTGTGGATACGCAAAAAAGACTCCTCGAAGCAGCCAGGACGTATCTCATTCCCGGTGGGCGCATTGTATATCTCACCTGTACCCGGAATCCAGCTGAGAACGAAGGCCAGATAGCCGCCTTCCTCGCTGCCCACTCAGACATCACACTTAAAGAAGAATACTACACGCCGGCGGATTCACCGTGGAGAGAATTTTTCTATGGGGCTCTTCTGGAAAAACAGTAGATTGGATAGATGTAGAAGATACTGGGGGAGAGAGCCCCAAAGCAGGTGAGAATAACGATACTGGGGGGAGGGAACCCCAAGGGGGTGACCCCCTTGAGGTT
>JAVBJS010000135.1:0-11838 GCA_031546885.1 Desulfovibrio sp. | reverse complement strand
GACATAATTTTCCAACAAGCTTTCAAAATCCGCTACGAATTTTGAAAGAAAGGCACGCTGCGCTGTCCGCTTGCGGGCGCTTGCTGCGCAATCGCCAGAGTCCGTTGCATTATGCAACGAACTCTGCTTTGTAATGATACTCTTGTCAATGCGCTTTTCTGAGGGTATGGATACCAATCATTAGAATTCGCAGTTCCTGTTCGACGGCTTGACAGCATCTTTATAGTAAAGAAATAACTATAGGAATCCACCCATATGCTTTCCAAAGGCCCCCATATTTCCATTGAATCCGCTTCGCTGGTGTCGCGTATTTTGCGTATAAGTGAACGCGAATTTGCAGATTGGCCCGAGGCTGTGCGACGCCTCACCATGGATATTGCTGAAGAACTGTTTCTTGTGCGGTATAACCCCTTTATTTCCGCTGAAACAGTAAAGAAAAGCGTTCGTGAGCGCTTTGAAAGCACGCGGCAGGCCCTTGCGCATAATTTTGTTACCTCCATTGGCGAAGGCATCACCATGTTTTGGAGCGCCCATGAGGGCGATATGTCCTTTCGGAAAGAGGTGCTGAGCAAGCTGTTGCAGATATTGCCACAAAGCAATATAGATGTTCGAAATCATTCACTTGTTGAAAATTCTACCGATGCAACAGACCTTCGGTTGGAGCTGCCTCTGCTGGTGGTGACGCCGCAGACGGCGCAGGAGGTGAGTGATGTAGTTCGTCTTGCCAATGAAATGCAGTTTGCCCTTATTCCGCGTGGGAGCGGCACAGGACTGACCGGGGGGGCTATTCCCGCACGCAAGCGCTCTGTGATTCTTTCTCTCACCAAGCTGACAGCCATCAGCCCCATTGATGTGGAAGGCCTCACGATGACAGTGGAAGCCGGGGTGATCACAGCCGATGCCATTAAGGCCGCAGCGGAGAGTAATCTGCTCTTCAGCGTTGACCCTGCTTCTAAGGCCGCCTCAAGCATTGGGGGGAATGTGGCGGAGAATGCCGGGGGGCCGCTTTGTTTTGAATACGGCACAACTATTGACAATCTCCTTTCCTACCGCATGGTTACGCCAACGGGCGAGCTTATTGAAATTGTTCGTAAAAACCATCCGCGCCATAAGATAATGCCGGATGAGGTTGTTGTTTTTGAAGTGCGGGATCTTTCGGGCGGTTTGCGCAATGTCGTAAAGCTTTCCGGGGATGAGATTCGAAAGCCGGGACTTGGCAAGGATGTGACCAATAAAACCCTTTCCGGTCTGCCGGGAGTGCAAAAAGAAGGTACAGACGGCGTTATTATAGGCGCAACCTTTATTCTGCATAAGCAATTGGCACATAACCGGTTGATGGTGCTGGAGTTTTTCGGGAGATCCATGGAAAACTGCATGCTCGTGGTGAATGATGTTGTGGATTTGCGCAATGACATTCGCCGCCGGGGCGATTTGGTAAAGATTACCGCGCTGGAAGAATTTGGGGCCAAATATGTACAGGCCATTGAGTATCGTAAAAAATCTTCGCAGTATGAGGGAGATCCCATCTCCGTTCTTATTTTGCAGCTTGATAGTGATAATGAAGGCGCGCTTTCCGAAGCTGTAGAGCGGGTTGTGCGTATTTGTGATTCGTATGATGGGGTGGATGTTTTTGTGGCAAAAGATGCCAAGGAGGCAGAACTTTTTTGGGAGGACAGGCACAAGCTCTCCGCCATTGCCAAGCGGACTTCAGGCTTTAAGATTAACGAGGATGTGGTTATACCCATGCACTGCATCCCGGAATTTGCCCTGTTTCTTGAGAACATTAACCTTGAATACATGGCACGGGCCTATAGAACGGCCCTTAAGAGCATTGGCAACATCTATGGCATTCCTGAAGAGGAAGGTCGGATTACTGATGAACTTGCCTATGCAACACGCATTGTGCAGGGCGAAATTCCTTCCATTGATCTTTCAGATCAGGAATTACAGCTCCACGCCATGTTATTTTTACGCTCACTTGGCGAAACCTATCCTTTTCTTGCGGAAAAGATCATGGGAGTGGCTACGCACATGATAAGCACCTGCATTTGCGTGGCAAGCCATATGCACGCGGGTGATGGTAACTGGCATGTGAATATTCCAGTAAATTCAAATGATTCCACCATGCTGCATGCGGCTGAAGGGGTTGCAGCCCTTGTTATGGGTAAAGCGCAGGAGCTTGGGGGAGAAGTTACGGGAGAGCACGGCATAGGCATTACCAAGCTGGCCTTTTTGACTGAAGAGAAGATGCTGTCTTTTCGGGAGTTTAAGCAGCTTGTTGACCCTCGTAATATTTTTAATCCTGCCAAGCTGGTGCAGCGTGAATTGCCTGTTGCCCCCTTTACCTTTTCCTTTAACCGTCTCATTCAGGACATTGCTCAAAGCGGTCTTGCGGATAAAGAACGCCTTATTTCTCTTTTGAGTAATGTTCAAGTTTGCACTCGCTGTGGCAAATGCCGTCAATATTGCCCTATGCACCAGCCTGAACAGTCCTTGCTCTATCATCCACGTAATAAAAATATGACACTTGGGGCTTTGATAGAGGCCATTTACTATTCACAGGTAAATCATGGCAAGCCAGATCCGTTTTTGTTGACGGAGTTGCGGGACATTGTGGAACACTGCACTGGCTGCGGCAAGTGCATGGCGGTGTGCCCGGTAAAGATAGCCTCTGCGGATGTGGCCCTTACCTTACGCAGCTTCCTTGAGGAGGAAGGCGCTGGGGGGCACCCTGTAAAGCAGCGCATACTACATGCCATTGCGCAGAGTCCGGCCTTGCGTGTGCCGCTTGTGGCGAAAATGGCCTCTGTAGGACAGGCTATGCAGAATAAAATTATGCATTTGACGCCTGCAAGCTGGCGCAGTCGCTTTATTAATCCGGCCTTTAACGCGCAGGGGCCACGCCCTGGTTTTCGTAATCTTATGGAATCGCTGCACCTTGATCGGGGTTCTGTTTTTGTTCCAGAAGGAGAAGTGCGCGGAACGGTGTTGTATTTTCCAGGGTGCGGGGGAAGCGTATTCTTTCGTAACATTGGTCTTGCGGGGGTATTTCTTCTTTTGCGCGCCGGGTATGCGGTGGTATTGCCGGAGCGGCATCTTTGTTGCGGGTATCCCTTACTTGCAGCGGGGCTGCAAGATGCCTTTGCGGTGAACCAGGATCGAAATATTACGCATTTGCGTGATCTTGCTAAAAAAACAGCCGACATGGGTCTTGCTGTTACTCATGTACTTACGGCCTGTGGTTCATGCCGTGATGGTATGGAGCGGCATTTTATTCCAGAAGTATTTCCGCGTGCCGAAGGTAAGGCGGTGGTGCTTTCTGATGTTGCCCACTTCCTTTTTTCTGTTTCTTCTGAAGGGGATTTTGCGGGGGAGGGAACTGTTGGAGAAAAAATTTTGTATCATTCTCCTTGCCATGCCGAGGTGCCAGGTGTGCATAAGGCTAAGGCAGGGGGGATTTATGCGGCGAATCTTGCCAAACATAGCGGGGCTAAGGTAGTGGTGAGCAGTGGGTGCTGTGGAGAATCCGGTATGGGGGCCATGACTTCACCGGCCATTTATAATAAGCTGCGAGCCAAAAAGGCTGCCCAGTTGGAGCGCGAGCTTCCTATCTTACACGCGGAAGCTCCGGTAGTGGTGGGGTGCCCTTCTTGCAAAATGGGGCTTACCCGCATTGTCATGTCTGTGAGCAAGGGGCGCCGTATTCTCCATACCCTTGAGTATCTTATGGAGCGCATTGCGGGGAAAAAGTGGCGTCGCCGTTGTCAGAAACTGATGGGGGGTGCCTCTGTGCAGGGGGGTATCCGTCGTGTGGATATTGCAGCTCTTTTGTCTGTGCGTTTGAGTGCTGCGGAGGAGAGCGAGGATGATGATGGGCAGAATTAGCCTGGGCATGTTGTGAAGTACCTTGCCATTGATTACGGACAAAAACGCACCGGCATTGCGGTAACGGATGCCGGTGGCAGTATGGCCTTTCCGCGTTGTACCGTGCAGATGCGGGGCAAGGATGTTTTTATGGAGGAGATTATACTCCTTATTGAGCAGGAGAAGGCAGATGCTCTTGTTGTAGGTTTGCCTGTGCGCGGCGATGGTACTGATAGCGAAACAACGCGGCAGGTGCGGAATATGGTTGAGCGTTTGCAGCAGCGAACTACCCTTCCTATTTATCTTATGGAAGAAACGCTAAGCTCGTATGATGCCTCTCTGCGCCTGCGTGAGGCCGGGTATAACGGAAGAAACATGGGAAAAAAGCTGGATCAGGCTGCGGCTGTTGCTATTTTGGAATCATTTCTCACCTTAACACAGGAACAACGAATTCCGTTATGACCACTGAGACAACCCGGCCAGCCTCGTGTTCGCCTATTCCGACTCAGCGTACGTGGTTACGCTGGGTATGCTTTTTCATATGGCTGCTTCTTCTTGGCTGTGGGTATATTGCCTACGATGTGCGGCAATTTTTAACCACACCCGGTTCGGAAGAAGCAAAAGAGATTGTTTTCACCATTGCACCCGGAGCGACCTTTGACCGGGTGGCTTGGGACTTGAAAAAAGCCGGAGTTATTCGGGACGTTTTTCGCTTTCGCCTTTTGGCGCAGTTGGAAAAGGCCATAGGGGGCGTGCGGGCAGGGGAATATGCCGTGAATACCGGCTGGACGCCTGAACAAGTGCTGTATCAGATAACCAAGGGTCAGGCTTTGTTGTACCGGCTTTCCATTCGAGAAGGGCTTACATGGTGGGAAACGGCGCGAGCTATTGAGGCCCAAGGTTTTGCTAGGTATGAGGATATAAAGACGCTTATTCATGACCCTGTATTTTTGCAGGCAAATGGCATTCCCTTTGCCAATGCGGAAGGGTTTTTGTATCCAGAAACATATTTGATGAAAAAGCCTAAGACAATGGATGCCGCCAGCGCCCGTGAGGTGGTAACCACTCTTGTTACCATGTTCTGGAAGCGTACAGAGCCGGTATGGACGCAACTGCCCGTTAAACCTGGCGGAAAAAGCATTGACCGCATTGCGGCTGTGGCAGCTTCTTCCAGTGCTGTCCCTGCACAGTCAACAGCGGCAGCCGCTACCACGCCAGCAGCACCGGCAGTCGCTTCCGGCACAGCTTCATCAGGGCAGCAATTACGCCCGGCTACTCCGGCGGATATTAACCCCGCAGACTTGCAGTATCTGCTTATTCTTGCCTCGCTGGTTGAGAGGGAAACCCCTGTGCGAGAGGAGCGCCCTCGCGTTGCTGGGGTTTATGCCAACCGCTTGCGGCTTGGTATGCTCTTGCAGTGCGATCCGACCATTATTTATGGCATTGGCGAGACATTTACAGGTGAAATTCGCCGTTCGCAATTGCAGGACGCTTCTAATCAATATAATACCTATCAACATGCCGGGTTGCCTCCCGGCCCCATTTGTTCTTCCAGCGCAGAATCCATGAATGCGGCTTTTATTCCAGAAAATCATGATTATCTAGACTTTGTGGCGACTGGTACAGGGGGGCATACTTTCAGTAAAAATCTGGCGGATCACAATAAGGCTGTTGAAGTGTACCGGCGCACTATCCGCAAGTAAGAGCGCTGTGTGACGTTTTTTGCGGATGCCGGTAAGTACCCAAAATCAAATAAGGAATAGCATGACTGTAGAAGCTGAGACTATTTGCAGACAATGCGCCAGGGAATGCGGCTCATGCTGCCGAACGGTTCCGCAAACGGCGCACCTGTGCTTTCCTCTATCCTTTGCGGAGTGGTGTCGCCTCAGCTCCTTTGAGCATCAGGCTATTTGTCAGGATGATGCGCTGTCTGTATCATCAGGGCAGGGTGTAGCCCTTGAGGCTTCAGCGCAGAGAGGAACGTCTGCTGTCAATGGTGCAATTGGCTCTGATTCCTCTGTTGTACAGGATCAGCATAGAATTCTTTTACAGCAGGGTGACGCCATCTGCGTGGCCGAGGATAATTGCGCCGAATTTAAAGATTCCATGCGTAAACTCTTTTATTCGAGGCGGGCGGAGGTTGACAGGCTTTTCCCCAGTGAAGGAAGGCATTTGCGCTTGCGCACGGGGGCTGACGGAGCGTGTGTTTTTTTGGGAGAAGAAGGCTGTCGCCTGCCTCGTTCCGTTCGCCCATGGTATTGTCTTTTATTTCCAGTATGGGTACAGGAAGATTCGCTAACGTGGTTTCAGCCAAAGGCTTGCCTTGTTGCACAAAGAGCAACGGGGGTGGCGCATGTTATGCAGCTTGTTGGGCAATCCGCACCGGAAGCTCGCCAGCTTTTTAGTTGTCTGCAACAGGACTGGGGACTATAGTTATAGCCATTGCTGTAGAACGTATGCTTTTATTCTTATAACAAACGGTAAGAACACCGCCATGAAACGTATCTTATATTACTTGCTTTTGGCTTTTACCTCGTTGGGCATCCTGGCTTTACTGGGAGGATTTGGTATTTATATATGGGCCAGCAAGGACTTGCCGAGCGTTACGCGCATACAGGATTATCGCCCTCCCCAGGTTACAACGGTGTATGCTTCCGATGGCAGTGTTATGGGGACGTTTTTTCGTGAAAAGCGCTATTTAATCAATCTTGACCAAATGCCGCACCACTTGCCTATGGCCTTTCTTGCAGCGGAAGACTCCAGCTTTTTCGTTCACTCGGGGGTTGATTTTAAGGCGATTCTTCGTGCTGTCATTGCCAATACGAGAACGCAGGAAACCAGGCAGGGTGGCAGTACAATTACGCAGCAGATAGTAAAGCGCCTTTTGTTGACTCCAGAGAAAACTTACTCTCGTAAAGTGCGTGAGGCTATTTTATCTTTTCAGCTTGAAAGATACCTGGATAAACAGCAGCTTCTTTATATTTATTTGAACCAGATTTACCTTGGAACAAGCGCCTATGGAGTGGAAGCCGCCGCCCGTACCTATTTTGGTAAATACGCCCATGAATTAAGTATTGCCGAATCGGCCATGTTGGCAAGTTTGCCCAAGGCTCCTTCGCGTAACCCCTACCGTGAGCCGGAATATAGTAAACAGCGGAAAGAATGGGTCTTGGGGCGTATGCTGGAAGAGGGCTTCATCTCTGCTGATGAGTACGCTACCGCAATGGCGGAAAAACTGGAGTACAAATCCATGCCTGACCCTTCGTGGGAGGCAGGCGCATGGTATTTAGAAGAAGTGCGCAGGCAGCTTATAACCTTTTTCACAGAGCAGAATGTGCGCGCTCTCAACTTGCCGCTTGAACAGTACGCGGAAGATGCGGTGTATGACGCCGGTTTGCATGTTTATACCGCCATGGATCCTGTGCACCAGCTTGCAGCCGAGCATTCCCTGCGTGAAGGGCTGCATGATGCTTCCAAGCGCCGGGGGTGGCTTGGCCCGTTACAGCGCATTCCCCTTGTGGAACATGAGTCTTTCATTAAAAAGCACGCCTTTACTCCTGAAATACTCGCCAATGCCGGTTGGGTTAAAGCGCTTGTGACCAAGGTCACCGCGGGCGGTGCTGAGGTGCGGCTTGGCGCCTACAAGGGATTTATCAGTGTTGATACCATGGGGTGGTGCCGGGTGCCCAATGCCAATGTTTCTCCTGAAAGTGCGGGGAAAATACGGGATGCAAGCAAGGTATTGAGCGTAGGTGATTTAGTGTGGGTTTCAGCCGTGGGCGCCTCTGGAACACGTAACCCTGTCAGTGCTCCAGCTCGCCCCGATCCTAAAAAACCAGTGCTTGCTTACGACCCCAAAACAGTTACGCCGCAAACAGCCATTGCTTTGTGCCTTGAGCAAGAGCCGGATTTACAAGGAGCTGTCGCTTCCATTGATGTGGAAAAAAAAGCACTTGTAGCCATTGCCGGAGGTTATGCCTTTTCCTCAGACAGCCAGTTTAACCGGGCAACTCAGGCCAAGCGCCAGCCCGGTTCCTCTTTTAAGCCTATAGTTTATTCCACAGCGTTGGACCATGGCTTCACAGCCGGGAGTATTTTACTTGATTCTCCCTTCATTTTACCTGCCGGGCCGGGGGGCAAAATCTGGAAGCCAGGCAATTTTGACGGCAAGTTTCTTGGCCCTATTTTATTGCGTACCGCTCTTGCCAAGTCACGCAACGTATGCACTGTGCGTGTTGCTCAATCTGTAGGTATGGAGGCAATTGTAGAAAGGGCGCATGCTCTTGGCATAACCGGAGATATTCCTCCCGTGCTTGCCGTGAGTCTTGGCAGCTATGAGGTAACACCCTTAGGTATGGCAGAAGCATACACTGCCTTTGCCAACAAAGGGGAATACTTCAAGCCCCGCATTATTACTTCCATTGCCAATTGTTGGAAGGAGGAAATAGTACGCTTTGACGCTGACACCAAGCAGGCCATTTCTCCACAAAATGCTTATATTATGGCAACTCTCTTGAAAGAAGTTGTTAGGGCGGGAACAGCCGCCAAGGCAAACGTTCTGGGGCGGCCCATAGCGGGTAAAACAGGTACGTCCAACGATGAGCGCGATGCATGGTTTATAGGTTTTTCACCCTATATCGTCACCAGTGTGTATGTTGGGTATGATAATAATACTCCCATGGGGAAAATGGAAACAGGCGGCCGTGCGGCTCTCCCTATCTTTATCGGATACAGGAAAGCCATAGACCCTCTCTATCCACCAGAGGATTTTCAAATGCCTTCTGGAATCAGTATGCTGCGTATTGATGCGAATTCAGGCTATACGGCAGGCTCAGGAAGCTCAGAATCCTATTCCTTGCCCTTCTATACAGGCACAGAGCCTCACTATGCCAGCAGTAGTGAGATTAAAACAGACGAAGACGTACAGAGTGCGGAAGATCTCTTGCGACAATAAAAATATGGTGATAACTTGTAATGTGTGGTGAAAATATTTTGTTGGAGGGATCCTTCAAGGGTGACACCCTTTGATGCAGCTATTCGCGGCAATATCCTTATCTTTGGGAATGTCTATGTTTCCTTTGTGTTTTGGACGTTGGTATCAATTTGCGACCTGGTATAATTTTAAAAGGATCAGCTAATTATGATGCAAAACATTCGCCTTAATACAAAGCTCATAGTATTGCTACTTATTCCAATAGCGGCCTTGCTGATATTTGCCATAAATAATGCGGTAAATCAGTATAGCAAAAAGCTGTCCATGTCTGCGGCTGTCGATATTGTAGACATGTCGTCAGCAGGCAGCAATTTTATTCATAGCATGCAAAAAGAGCGTGGCATTTCTGCTGGATACATTGGAAGCAAGGGTGCAAATTTTGCCCAGGAAATGAAGGCGCAGCGCATAGCCACAAAAGACTTGCAAAAGCTTTTAGAAGCTAAGATGGCCCCTCTTCTTGTAAATCTTCCAAACTCACGCCTAGCTGGCGTTTTTAGTTCACTGAGTATGCGATTAAATACTCTTGATACTGTACGATTGAAAATTGACTCTTTTGAATTTTCAGCAAAAGAAGCTATTGCAGAATATTCGCTTATCATTAGTCAAGTTCAGGAGCTTCTCCGTGGCGTTCTCGACTATTGTGAAGGCGCTATCATGTACGCCAAAGCTTCGAATTTTATTTTCTTTATCAACGCCAAAGAATTTGCAGGGCAGGAGCGAGCTATGCTGAACTCTGCTCTTTCAGCCAAAAAATTTACCAAAGATTCGTATAAAAGCTGGATTGAACGGGTTGCTTTGCAAAATGAATATTTGCAAATATTTATGTCGTCTGCACCTGCGGCCCTCAAAGAGCAATATACGCTCCATGTGGGGCCAAAAGCAAACAAAGTTGCCGAGTTACGGAAAAAAGCATTTGATAGCGCTGAACAGCCCCAACTTGAAGGCGAGCCAAAGGAATGGTTTGCCACATCAACTGCTTATATAGATGCCCTGTATTCTTTAGAAACTGCTATTGGAGATGATCTTGGATCTTTTGTAAAAATGCAGGAAAGAATAGCTTTTCGTGATTTTTATATAACTCTTGGGCTTACTTTACTCGTTATTCTCGTGACATTTTTATTGGCACGTTCGATTGTGCGCGATATTGTCAACAGTTTGAACTCCTCTACAGAGTTTGCCCAAAATGTAGCTGCGGGGGCGTTAGATACTGACTTGCATATGCCGAGGACTGATGAATTTGGAACCTTAGCTTTAGCGTTAAATGGAATGCTGTCTTCCATAAAAGAAATGATTAATAGAGCCAATTTTGCAACTGAGTCTGCCCAGAATGAGGCGAAAAAAGCCCATCAAGCTGTTTTTGAGGCGCAGGAATCGCAGAAATTGGCAGATAGGGCCATAGAGAAAAGTATTACCGCTTCTTCGCGCATTGACACTGTGGCTGTTACTATTACTTCTGTAACGGATAATGTTTTTTCTTTATTACAGCAATCTGATAAGGGTGTTCATAAGCAGTCTGCCAGTCTGGTCGCTGCCACCAATACAATGGGGCAAATGAATGTAACTGTGCAGGATGTAGCAAGAAGTAGCTCAGATGCTATAGAGATAGCTAAATCTGCAAGAGTGCAAGCTCAAAAGGGTGCTAATAGCGTAGCAGATGTTGATAAAAATATTGCACAAGTTCTTGCCACAACAGAGCATCTTAAAACAGATATATTGCGGCTTGGGGCAAAAATGGGTGATATTGACAGGGTCTTAACCGTAATTTCTGATATTGCAGATCAAACAAACCTGCTTGCATTAAATGCTGCCATTGAAGCTGCCCGGGCCGGTGAAGCAGGGCGGGGGTTTGCCGTTGTCGCTGATGAAGTACGAAAATTAGCTGAAAAAACAATGATAGCAACTAAAGAAGTATCTTCTGTCCTTTCTGGAATCCAGCAAGAGACAGGAAAAAATATTAATACTGTGGATGAAACTGTTACAGGTATGATTCAAGCGACAGGATTGATACAGATTTCGAGGGAATCATTACAAGAAATTGTTCGACTTGCAGAGCAAACGGTAAGTCAAATTAGCGTTATTGCCTCTGCTTCATCGGAACAATTGGCCTCTAGCAATGCAATAAATGAAAGCCTCACAGATGCCAGCCACATAGCTATAGAAACAGTGTCTCTTCTTGGTCGATCAACCAAAGTTATGAGTGGGCTCATAACCCAAACCAAAGAATTGGAAATGCTTATGAGTGAACTGCGCACGAGATAGTGTCTAGAGGAGTTAAGCCTTTGTCACCTATGACCGTTTGCGCATGGCGCTCTATCGCTTGCTCCGCAAGTGCGGGTGAATGGCGATGGTCACTCGACTGCCCCGGAGGCAGGGCCAATTTGAGTTCGTTGCGCAATGTCCGGCAACTGCTGCGCAATGGCCTCAGTATGTGGATTTTGGTTCCAAATCCTCCTTTTGAGCGACCTAAGACTTGGCAGCCCCCTTTTTCCGGGCTCCTGCCGCGAGGCGGTGAGCTCGGATGACACTGCTATCCATGAAAATCACGCTTACCTTGAGCACTCCGACTTTTTGTAGCCGCATCAACACTTTCCACCAGCCCCCGCGCTCAACCCAACGCTTGTAACGCATAAAAATCATCATTAAATGCCCGAAGGTTTCGAGCATTGTCCTCCATAAGCAGCCTTCGCGCAGAATAGACAGCACGCCTTCCAGTGTATGTCTATCTGCGATTTTTGGCTTGCGGCCTCTAGCTTCCCTTTTTTCCTGCAATATTGGCTCGATAAGCGCGAATTGAGGTCATTGTAAAATGGCCTCAAAATTTGGACGCAATTATCCCGAATTCGAGGCCATTGCACAATGGCCTCTGGCAACTGCGTAGCAGGTGCTCGCAAGCGAACAGCGCAGCGTGCCTTTCTCTTTATCTTCACTGGATAAGAAAATGTATCGTTTTATCTTGCTGAAAAATAAGACATAATTTCCCA
>JAVBJS010000027.1:0-4267 GCA_031546885.1 Desulfovibrio sp. | reverse complement strand
AAAGAGCGCATTCCATTTCTAAATCGCTGAGATTGTACCATGCCTGCAAAAGCAACACCTTAAACATAACCAGCGCTGGGTATGCCTTCACGCCGACTGTATTTACTTTGTTGCGATTAAGCTTGCGTTGCAACAATATTTCAATGTTCTCCCACACAATAAGCCCAGAAACGTCATCAAGAAAATTATGCCGCTTACGCTTGTTTCCAATACAAAAATCTGCAAACCCAAATGTGCCAACCTTGCGCTCCATAACTGCCTCCCTAGATAATCCTGAGAGAACAGTACATAATTTATTGAATAAAATCAACATATTATGGAGAATAAGATATTATATTTTCAAGAAATTAAACACATATCCTTCCCCACATACTTTCGCAACCGAAACGGATTGCGAAAGAAAGGCACGCTGCGCTGCCCGCTTGCGGGCGCTTGCTGCGCAATCGCCAGAGATCGTTGCATTGTGCAACGATCTCTATTCTGGAGTGCGAACCGATAATAAGAGTGCTATCCTGACGCAAAAATGCCGTGGCATCCACCGGGCTGCTAAACTGGTCGAATTCGACCAGTTTAGACCACTGAATAAAATTTGTAAGGTTCTCTCTTTACATATGGGTAGGCTCTCTATAAGATATTTCTTTATTTAACGTAAAATTACCTGGAGGCTTTGGTATGTCACAGTTTCCCCGAATGCACCGTTTACCCCCGTATGTTTTTGCTGTCGTTGGGGAACTCAAGATGCAACTGCGTCGGCAAAACATTGATATTGTTGACTTTAGCATGGGAAATCCAGATATCCCAACTCCGCAATTTATTGTGGACAAGGTAATCGAAGCGGCGGCGAAGCCCATTAACCATAGATATTCCGTTTCACGCGGCATTCCCAACCTGCGCAAAGCCATGGCAGACTGGTACGCTCGCCGGCATAATGTGGAGCTGGATCCTGAGACCGAAGTGGTTGCAACCATGGGTGCGAAAGAAGGCCTTGCCCACTTGGCTCTTGCCATGCTTTCGCCCGGTGATGTGGTTTTTGCCCCAGACCCGACCTACCCCATCCATACTTACGCATCCATTATTGCCGGGGCAGATGTTCGCCGGATTCCCATTGGGCGTGGGCACGATTTTTTTGAGAATTTGCTCACCGCTACAAAGCAGACCTGGCCGCAGCCAAAACTGCTCTTTTTGAGCTATCCTCACAACCCGACAACGGAAATGGCCACACCGGAATTTTTCCAGAAAATTGTGGATTTTGCTAAAGAGCATAAAATCTACGTTGTCCACGACCTTGCTTATGCCGACCTTGCCTTTGACGGAAACCCTGTGCCAAGCTTTATGCAGGCCAAAGGTGCCAAAGATGTGGGCGTTGAATTTTATTCCATGTCCAAGAGTTATTCCATGGCTGGCTGGCGCGTAGGTTTTTGCGTTGGCAATCGTGACATGGTGTATGCCCTCACCCGTATTAAGAGCTACCTGGATTACGGCATTTTCCAACCCATTCAGATTGCCGCCACAGTCGCCCTGAATGCGCCGGACGACTGCGTGCATGAGATTTGTGATATCTACAGACAGCGCCGCGACTGGCTTATTGAAGGCCTTGCCCGTATTGGCTGGGATGTTCCCACCCCCAAAGGAACCATGTTCGCGTGGGCGCAAATTCCAGAGGAGTTCCGCCATTTAGGGTCGGTAGAATTTTCAAAACTGCTATTGCAAGAGGCCCATGTGGCTGTCTCCCCCGGCCTTGGCTTTGGTGCCCTTGGGGACGACCACGTCCGCTTTGCTCTTATTGAAAATCAGCACCGCACCAATCAGGCTATGCGCGGGATAAAGAAACTCTTGGGAGCAGGCGGGAATGGCTAATAATTCCACCGCACCGGCGTCACAGGATACTTGCGCGAACAGCTCCGCCACACTTGCGTGTGCAGGAAGCAAAAAGCCATTAACCTTGGGGCTGGCGGGGTTCGGCACTGTGGGAACAGGGCTTGCCCGGGTACTCATGCAAAATGCTGCCGGTATAGAAGCCCGTGCAGGTCGACAGATACGCATTAAAACCATTTTTGTGCGTAATCCATCAAAATATAAAGAGTGTGATGCGCTTAACGGTGCAACTCTGACCACGCGAATGGACGATCTGGTAACAGACCCGGAAATTGATGTTATCGTGGAAGTCATGGGCGGCATGGAAACTCCGGCTGCCCTGATAGAAGCTGCCTTTGCCGCCGGGAAGCATGTTGTTACCGCCAACAAGGCTTTGCTGGCAGAAAGTGGCAACCGCTTTTTTCAGCTTGCGGCGGAAAAAAATCTGCACCTTGGGTATGAAGCCAGCATTTGCGGCGGCATTCCCATCGTGCAGACCCTGCGCGAAGGCCTTGCCGCCAATCAAATAGAATCCCTTATGGGTATTTTGAATGGCACAAGTAACTATATTTTATCGGAAATGTCCACAAAAGGGTTAGACTTTCATGTAGCCCTTGCCCAGGCCCAAAAGCTTGGCTTTGCGGAAGCGGATCCCACCTTTGACATTGAAGGTATCGACGCGGCGCACAAGCTTGCCCTGCTCATCCGTCTGGCTTGGGGAGTTGTCTATCCTTTTGACAAGCTCACCGTTAAAGGCATTTCATCCGTAACGCCTATGGATATTGCCTATGCGCGGGAGTTTGGGTATCGCATCAAGCTGCTTGGGCAGGCGCGCATGGTAAATGGAAGCATTGAGGCGGGAGTTTTTCCCACCCTTGTACATGAAACTCTTCTGCTTGCTCGCGTTGGCGGTTCATATAATGCTGTGCGAGTGGAAGGAAATGTTGCCGGCCCCATTTTTTTACATGGTAAAGGCGCAGGGGACTTGCCCACAGGAAGTGCCGTTGCCGCGGATATTCTTGCCATTGCCAGGGGTGCTCACCCCAACAACTCCGGATTTGTTTCTCTGCCCGGAGAAGCCTGCATCTTGCCGGAAAGTGAATCACGTAGTGCCTACTACATCCGTCTTTTAGTCACGGATATTCCAGGAGTATTACGCGACGTTGCGGCGATTATGACCTCCAATGACATTTCTATTGCCCAGGTGTTGCAAAAAGAGCAAAAACAACCGCAGGGAGATATTTCCACAGTGCCGTTTATCATGATGACGCATGAAACCTCCACGGTGGGTATTCAAAAGGCGCTGCAAACCCTTGCCGCGTCCAATCTTGTCCACGAGCCTCCCATGTGCTACAGGGTGCTGGAAAGAAAGCGGAAAAAAATAAACTGATTAGGAAAATTCGTATAGCAAGTTCGCTGCACAATGCAGCGAACTCAAAATGAGGTCATTGTACAATGGCCTCATTTTTAAATAATTGCGTCCTTTTGACATGCTTTTAAAGCCCAAACGGGCTTTAAAGAAAGGCACGCTGCGCTGCTCGCTTGCGGGCGCTTGCTGCGCAATCGCCAGAGTTTGTTGCATGTGCAACGAACTTAGAACTTATCCATAAATAAGCGTTTCGCGGGCAAGTACTTCGTCAAAAATATTTTTTTGCTCCGGTCGAGTACCATCGGAGTACACTCCCTCCGCAAAAAAATGCCTTTTCCTCGTTCTTGCCGCGCGCTCCATTTATTTATGGACAAGTTCTTAGACGGTTCTGAACGCTTGTACATAGGCTGCATAGCAGTCTGCTATGGGCGAATCTGGTGAAAAGACGAGTTTACCCAGCCGGGGAGGCGGGGGGGGCATGGTGGAAGGGGTGCGCGTGGAGCGGGGGGGGCGCTTTTCTGTAAGGGGGCGTTGATTTTGCCGTAGAATCACCCGGACTCGGGAAAAGAGCGGAGCATCCAGAAAGGCATTAACTCTTTCGAGTATATCTGGTGTTTGCATGGAAAGTTCTTGCAGGGCCATGCTGTCGTCAACGCCAATGAGTAAGGTAGCATCCGTATGCCCAAGGGGAACACCCAATTCCGCCACTTCTGCTCCAACGGCAAAGGCCCAGTGCTCCCAAAGGGCGAGGAGTTGCAATTTTTCCGCTCCGCCAAGAGCAGAAAAAAGCACATCCACCGCTTTGGAGGCTTGGGTTAAGCTGTAGGTTCTTCGACGCGAGGGTTTTCCTGTCATTGTTTTCCTATGGGAGGCCGTTGTGCAATGGCCTCTGGCACGCTGCGTTGTCCGCTTGCTGTGCAATCGCCAGACTTCGATGCATTGTGCAACGAACTTATGGGTGACTTTGGCCTTGCATCATACAAACTGCGGATCAGGTGGGAGGGGGTCTGGGGGAGGGAAACTCAAGGGCTTCAAGCCCTTGGG
>JAVBJS010000097.1:0-7829 GCA_031546885.1 Desulfovibrio sp. | reverse complement strand
AAAAACCAAATGCCAAAAGAAGACATAATTTTTATCGAATGATTTCAAAGCAGAAACTGCTTTGAAATAAAGGCACGCTGCGCTGCTCGCTTGCGGGCGTCTGCTGGCGCATCCGCCAGAGGCCATTGTGCAATGGCCTCAAAGGGACGGCCCTGAAGTAAAGGGAAGCATTTAACAACATACTCTGCACCTGCAAAGAAGCAATGCAGACACAGAGTATGGTATTTTCCTGAAGATCCAGTGTTTTATTTTTTAGTTTTTGTATCTAAAAGCAGTGTGATAGTTTCTTTGAGCAGGGTCAAATCCACGGATTTAACGCAATAGGCATCCGCAGCAATGGACTTGAGGTCATACTGAAAGCTATCGTAGGCTGTGCTGAGTACTACAGGCAAGGTATGCTTTGCTGCCCGGATGGTTTGCAAGAGGTCTAGGCCGGAAATGTTGGCCAGCTTGATGTCAAGTACGATGAGGGCGGGATTTTCCCTTTCAATAACAGCCAGTATGGACTCTTGCCCATCTGCAATAGCAACAGCGTAGCCTTCATGCTGTAATTCTTCCTGATACAGCATACGGATATGGGGTTCATCGTCCACAACGAGAATTTTTGTTTTCATAGATCACCTTCCGCAAAAGTATATGTGACTACTGCCTGTCTGCCAATGATAAACACATGTACACTAAAAGCCAGAGTAAATCAAAATTTAATTTCACACAGTAACTCACAGAAACAATATACGCTGCCAAAGCGCTTGACGCAAGAGGGAACAATCAGAGCGTCAGGGCAGATGGGTGGCGCAATGAGCAACAAGAAAGCCAGCCCATAGTTGAGGCCATGCACAATGGCCTCTGGCAACTGCGCAGCAGGTGCCAGCAAGCGTGCAGCGCAACGTGCCTTTATTTCAAAGCAGCTTCTGCGCTGAAATCATTCGATAAAAATTATGTCTTTTCTTGGTGTGAGGCCATTGTGCAATGGCCTCTGGCACCTGCGTAGCAGGTGCCAGCAAGCGAACAGCGCAGCGTGCCTTTCTTTTAAAGCCGTTTTGGGCTTTAAAAGCATGTTAAAAGGGCATATCTTCTATTATGCTCATGCTCATGTTAGTGCAATCAAATCAATATATTATATAGTCAATATATGATTTCTGAGCAATTAAATTCAAATCCTTTATCGCATACTTTCGAAACCGTAGCGGATTTCGAAAGAAAGGCACGCTGCGCTGTCCGCTTGCGGGCGCTTGCCACGCAATCGCCAGAGTTCGTTGCATAATGCAACGAACTCGGTGTAATGCTTTTTAAAGGATGACAGCATAGGTTAATTGCATGTGCAACGAACTCTAGTTGCTTTGGCTGTTTTTGTGGAGACCCGTGGCGCTGTTTTTTTTGGGTGGGGGGCTTGGGCGGTGCTTTTTGCCCACAGATGCAAGATGCCCTGAAAATAGACGCAAATTTTGCGTAGCTACTTTCAGGGCATCGTACAGAAAATTGGTGCGCCAGGAAGGATTCGAACCTCCGACCTACAGGTTCGTAGCCTGTTGCTCTATCCAGCTGGGCTACTGGCGCACAGAGAAATCGTGAAAATTGATAAAATAATATCAAATGGTGCGCCAGGAAGGATTCGAACCTCCGACCTACAGGTTCGTAGCCTGTTGCTCTATCCAGCTGGGCTACTGGCGCACGTCACGAGCAGATGTCTTATATGGGTATGCGCAGAAAAGGTCAAGAGAAAGAGGGAAAAATTATAAAAAAATTAAAACATCCTCAGTGCTACTCGAGGCCATTACAAAATGGCCTCCGGTATACAATAAATAAACTTGAAGCGAGGTGGCTTTGGTGAAAAGCGAGAGGGCATGCTCAGGTTGTGTTGCAGGTATAAACATGATAGTATTAGGTTGTGTGGGAGCTTTTAAAAAGCGCGGAACTCTTCCAGCAAAGCTTCTCTCAGCGCCTCATGCATTTACAGGAATTGCCCAGATAACTTCTCAACCCGGAGGAAACCCCTATGACAAGAACTTTTTTGGCTAGCCTGTGTTTGCTTTTTTCCCTTGTTACCGCTGCTGCCGCAGAGACTATTGTTGTTGCCCATGACGCTACATGGCCTCCCATGGAGTTTATGGATGAGAAAGCGACAATAATTGGGTATTCGGTTGACTATATTGACGCTGTGGCCAAAGAGGCCGGCCTTACTGTTGAGCATAAAAATGTCGCTTGGGACGGAATTTTTGCGGGTCTTGCGGGAAAAAAATATGACATCGTTTCCTCATCCGTTACTATTACTGATGAGCGCAAGCAGGTTATGGCCTTTACCGCGCCCTATTATGAAGTGCGGCAGGCCGTTGTTGTTCCCAAGAGTGTCACGGCGCAGCAGCTTGTTGACTTAAAAGGTAAAACCCTTGGTGCGCAAATTGGTACAACGGGGTACATGGCCATTACCAAAGTTTCTGGCCTTAAGGCCAAGAGCTATGATGAAATTGGCCTTGCCCTGGAAGCGCTGATGGCAGGCCGGATTGACGGCGCGGTTTGTGACGATGCCACTGCTGTCAACTATATCCTGCAAAATAAAGAATATGCTGCCAAGCTGAAGGTTGCCTTTATCGTTCCTGCTGATGTTCCTGAATATTATGGTTTTGCCCTGCACAAAGACAATACGGCCTTGCTTACCCGTCTCAATACCGCCATTGCTGCTGTGAAAAGTAAGGGCATTGAAACAGAATTGCGTAAAAAGTGGATTGGCCGGTAATCTTGCCATTCCATCATTGCCCGAGACAGTCGTGTTTCGGGCAATGTTTAAAGCGCTCACTATCCACTCGGGAATAAATACACTGTATGCAACCTGCCATTGAACCTGAAAACAATAAATTTTTCCACATTTTTCAGATAATAGGGGCTTTTTTTGCCTTTTGCATAGGGCCTCGCTTCACTTCGGGGCAAGAATCTATACAATTTTTCATTACGTATTCTCACCAAAGCTTTGTAGCGCTTGGCATATGCGCAGTGGTTTTTACGTGGGGGAGCACTGTTCTGGCAACAGCGGGGCACAGACTCCAGCTACAATCGTCTGCCGATATTTTTCGGTACTATTGCGGCCCTTACTTTAGTGCTGGATTCGTTTTTTCCTTACCTTTCCTTCTTTTTGCTATGTTTCTTGTCATGATAGCAAGTATTGGCTTCACGCTGGAGCATCAATACAATCTTCCTGCTGTTCTCGGACGGGGTATTGCCATTACCATGTGTTGTATTACCGCCATGGGGGGATTACGTTCAGTATTGCGCAGCATTACCGTGATAGGTATTGTGCTCGCTTTGGCTATGCTGATTCTTGGAATACTGGGAATCGCCCATAATCCATCAAATATTTTTCGTGCGGCAGAAGCAGCTACCAGCCTTAAGCTGGCTCGAGTTACTCCCTTCTGGCCCTTTGCAGGTTTTCTTTACGCCAGTTTTACCCTTTTTGTCGGGGCCCCCTTTTTCTTGGGTCTTGGTAAGGCGGCAAAAAAGCCTTCCACGGCTTTTTACGGCGCTTTTATCGGAGCGGCCTGTGTGAGTGTCATACTTGCCTGTGTGACTCTTGGCCTGCTGGCAAATCTTTTTGATATATACGATAATCAACTGCCCACGCTTGCCCTGCTCGAGATTATTTCGCCTACATTTGCCCTGATATTTCCATTTATGCTTCTTTTTGGGGTGTATAGCTCGTCTGCAACGATTTTATGGGCTATGGCCAACCAGTTGGTTGAGGATGATTCTCCCCATTTTCACTTGGCAATTTGCATTTTGGGTGTCATCTCTTTTGCAGCATCTGCCTTACCGCTTGCACTGCTGGAAACGGTTGTGTATCCTTTTTCCGGGTTTTTGGGGATATTTTTTCTGGGGTTCATCGCTCGGCGGAAGATCGCGGGACAGGAATGATATTGTTATGGGCTCACAAAGCATCCAGCTTGGTAGATATTTTAAAATTGACTGTATAACAATCTTATAAATGGGGATAGTATGACTCAATTATCCGTTGTAGCGTTTAATGGAAGCCCTCGTAAAAATGGGAATACTTCACAGCTTATTGCGCATGTGTTTGCTACCCTTGAGCAAGAAGGCATTACCACCAAAGAAGTTCAGATTGGCGGTAACAAAGTACGCGGGTGCATAGGCTGCGGGAAATGTAGAAGCCGTTCTTTGGGGCAATGTATATTTACAGATGATCCCATCAATGACTGGATAGCGGAAATGAAGGAGGCAGATGGTATCATTCTAGCCTCCCCTACCTATTTTGCCAATGTTACCACAGAGATGAAGGCACTTATCGACAGGGGGGGCTTCTCTGCCAGAGATGCTCTTGCCAGAAAGGTTGGTGCTCCTGTTGTGGCTGTTCGCCGAGGCGGAGCCATGCAGGTGTATAACGCCCTCATGACTTTTTTTGGCATCTCGCACATGATTGTGCCTGGCTCAAGCTATTGGAATATGGGCATCGGACTACATGCAGGTGATGTGCAAGATGATGCTGAAGGCATTGATACCATGCGTAATCTTGGCACGAACATGGCTTGGTTGTTGAAAAAGCTGCATGCGTGATGAGGGTGGCTCAGAGCATTTCAACTCTTTTGTAGTTGGAATGCTCTGGCATCAAACATTATGGTACAAGGGGAGCTAACCGCAGGCCTGTCTCAGCACCTAAACCGCACATGATATTTGCGTTGGCAATGGCTTGCCCTGATGCGCCCCGGCACAGGTTATCAATAGCAGAGACAAGAATGAGACGGCGGGTACGAGGGTCATGCACGAGGGCGATATCGCAAAACATCGTGCCGCGCACGTTGCGCAGCTCCGGCAGCTTGCCTAGCGGCAGCACGCGCACAAAGGGCTTTTTTGCATAGGCCTGAACATACAGCGCATGCGCGTCTTCCAGTGAAATATCCGTTGCAAGGCGTGTATAAATAGTGGCAAGAATGCCACGATTGATAGGCAAAAGATGCGTATTAAATGAAACTGTCAGGGGAGCGTTGCAAATGAGCGCTAATTCCTGTTCAATTTCTGGTGTATGCCTGTGTGCCGCAAGATTATACGCACGAAACGTATCGTGCACTTCACAAAACAGTGAGGAAACATTTGCGCCGCGTCCTGCCCCCGTAGTGCCGGATTTGGCGTCAATTACAATGCCGTCAACCTCAATCAGCGCATGTGCCAAGGCTGGGTATAATGCCAGGATAGAAGCTGTTGGATAGCATCCCGGATTGGCTATGAGCCGCGCAGAAGCTATGGCATTGGCATATAACTCCGGCAGGCCGTAAACGGCAGCTTTCAAAGTTGCTTGCTGTGTATGGGGCACTTTGTACCACTGTTCGTAGGTGGCTACGTCACGCAGTCGATAGTCTGCCGATAAGTCTATGACCCTACAGCCGGCCGCCAGCAGGGCCGCGCCCATATCCATGGCTGCGCCGTGGGGAATAGCCAAAAAAATCACATCACATTTCGCAGCAAGGGCACTTACGTCAGGTGCTGCGATAATAAGCTCGCCGGAGGGCAACCCCTGCAAAAATGGGTATATGTTCGCCAGACGCTGCCCAGCCTCCTTGCGCGAGGTGACATGGACAAGGTCAATACAGGGATGCCCCTCCAGAAGGCGGGCCAGCTCCATGCCCGTGTAACCAGTAACGCCAACGAGGCCAGCGCGAATTGGAGTGCTTATCACGGGGAACTCTCTATTTTTTTACAACGTATTTCATGCGAAGTTCATACAGTAAGCCTTCCATCAGCCGTTTTTCATCGCTATCAAGGCCGTTGGCGGTTTTTTCCTGCAACATGCTCAGAATATCAATAGTATGCTTGGCAAGGGGTATGTTTTCTTCCGTTTTACCGGTACCCGGGTCAGGCACCTCCCCAAGCTGTACCAGAGCCGACGAAGCCAGGGAAAGAATAAAGGTAGAAAAACTGGGCTGGGGAAGCATGGCAAACTCTGTCCCTTTTTTTTCAGTCCCTGCCTCGTTCGGTTGATTCTCAGTAGTATTTGATGCATCTGAATGCGCTGTGCTTGTCTCAGTATCAACCATTGTAGATCTCCTTTGAATTAAGATGGGTATCCCTCGTCCAGAGCCGTCCAATACGCACTCAATGCCTGCTCCAGATACCCACGGGTGTTCAAGAACCCACCACAGGCAACAAAGGAACCGGCAAAAGCATGCAGTCCTGCCGCGATATCCGCATAGTCCACCCACCCCATGTGCCCCAAACGAACCATGCGCTCTTTAAGGTGATCTTGCCCGGCGGTCATCACCACGCCATACCGCTCCAGCGCATGGGCAAGCAGCTTGCTTGCCGGTATACCTTCAGGCAGTAAAATGCTGGTAACGCCCCAAGCGTAATGTTCTTTGGCAAACAGTGTCAAGCCAAGCGCCGTTATGCCTGCCCGAACCATAGTCGTCATAGCCCACTGTTTGCGGTAAATCGCATCAAAACCAACCTCGCCAAACATGGCAAGGCTCTCATCCAGCCCCATAATCAGGCTGACTGGTGTGGTGAAGTTTGTTTGTTGTTTAAGGCAACCTTCCCGCTCCTTAGCGAGATCAAAATAATAATTACGCACGCCCACAGTCTCGTTTTTTTTCCAAGCCCGTGCGGAAAGAGCAATAAGAGCAAGACCAGGAGGAAGCATAAGCCCTTTTTGTGAGCCTGTAACAAGGCAGTCAATGCCCCAGGCGTCCATGGGGCATGGCGTAATGGAAACCCCGGAGATGCCGTCAACAACCAAAAGTGTGGAGCGATTTTTGGTTATGTTCGCAAGAGCGCGAATGGGATGCTGCACTCCTGTGGAGGTTTCGGAAAGCTGCACCAGCACGCCTGTGATGTCTGGATTGGCATCAAGGGCCGCTGCAACTGCTTCAGGCGCAACTCCATTCCCCCACTCCACCTTGAGAATAACAGGGATAACTTCGTGCGCTTCGCAAATGCGTATCCAGCGTTGGGCGAATTTTCCACCTTCCACCACGAGGACTTTCTCCCCTTTTCGGAAAAGGGAACACACTGCGGCAACCATCGCACCCGTGCCTGATGAGGCAAGAGGCAGAATAACCTCACTGGTGCCGAAAAGTTCCTGTAATCCTGTTTGTACCCGTCCCAAAATTGCTTTGAAGGCAGGCTTTCTGTGGTGGATCATATCCTGAGCCATGGCAAAACGTACCCGCTCCGGTAGCTGCGTGGGGCCTGGTGTTAAAAGGCGCTGTTTGGTAAGCATTGGCAATCCTTATAATAATTCGTGCAGTATTTTTTATGACAGAAGCGTTTTCTCCCAGAGCATGGCACCTGTTTTATGGTTGAAATACTCTATGGGAGCGCTTCCAGCAGGTTTTTGATAGTATCAATTTCCATTTGGATTCGCGCCTCTTTGGCATAAGAACCAATGTGCGGCGTAAGTATGCAATTGGGCAGAGCTGCAAGGGGGCCAGTGTAAGGTTCTTTTTCAAAGACATCAAGTGCTGCCCCTGCGAGTTGGCGGGAAGCAAGCGCTGTGTGCAAAGCATCTTCATCCACAAGTCCACCGCGAGCTGCATTAATGATCCAGCTTCCTTTTTTCATAGCGGCAATGCGGGAAGCATCAAGCACTTTGGCGCCATCCTTGGGTTTTGAGCAATGCAAGGTAAGAATATCCGCCCAAGCGACAATATCATCAAGCTCCATGCGAATGTGTCCATGCTTTTCATCCTGCATTACAAAAGGATCGTAAAAGCGAACATGGCACCCCATAAAGGCAAACTGCGCTGCCACAGCTTGACCGATGCGGCCAAATCCAATGATTCCTACGTTTTTGCCGTAAAGCAGGTTGCCCATTTGCTTTTTCCAAATGCCCA
>JAVBJS010000069.1:0-33164 GCA_031546885.1 Desulfovibrio sp. | reverse complement strand
GCCAATTAGAGGCCATTGCACAATGGCCTCTGCGGATGTGCCAGCAGACGCCCGCAAGCGAGCAGCGCGGCGTGTCTTTATTTCAAAGCAGCTTCTGCTTTGAAATCATTCGATAAAAATTATGTCTTCTCTTGGCATTTAACTCTTAAGAGCCTTCGGAAGACTTTTTTAAGGGAAGACTAAACTGAATTTGCTGTATTGTGCAACGATCTCGAGTAGATGAAGCGCTGAGGGAGGGAACCCTAAGAGATTGAATCCCTTGAGTTTTCCGCCCACAGACCTCCATCCTCCTGATCCGCAACTTATATAGCAATGGAGGGTGGCTATATGCACATTAACCAAATGATAAAACATAACAAAATACTATATAGAGGCCATTGCAAAATGGCCTCAGGCAACTGCGCAGCAGGTGCCCGCAAGCGAACAGCGCAACGTGCCTTTTTTTTAAAGCCCATTGATGTGGAGATATTGTATAAATGCCTTGCCAGATGGCTGCAGGAGATTCCTTTCACGAGTCTGTGTCTTGGCTCTAAACAAGGCATCGACTTCGGCCTCCAAAAGCTCGTTGAGCGTTTCTTCGACGCTCTGGCGGACAATCTCGATACGGGTTCTTTCTATTCATAGCCAGTTTTCTACGGCTACTGTGGTAGCTTCTCAGCAAGTAATTCAAGAGCCTTTTTTAACATGTCGCTGCTCTTTGCTGCGTTATCATTACCGCCACAATTAGTATATGCTTCAAAAGCAATATCTTGAGCCAGCTTTAAAAGTCTATCTGTAATTTTGCTGGTGTCTAAAAGAGAAAGCTTTTGGGAACAGACTTCTCCTGAGCGTTGATCTTTTATATTAGCGTCAATCAAGAACGGCAAAATCATTGCAGTATAAAATTTCGTATTAACACGATCCCCATAGCTCAACGATAAATCATTTCTTGCCTGAAAGGCTTCAACTGTAAGAACTGTATTAATGCAATTTAAATATAGGCTCATGCTGTAACGGGAAGAAAATATTTGATTATACGCCTCATCTTTTGAAATCAATGACGAGGGACGAGCTCAGGCTTGATTTGGCTCTTGTAGCAGCACGGAAATTACGCTTTGTGCCATTTTAGCAATGCCAATAATTTTTTTCGAGTCTTTACCTTGATTTTTGTAGAAATTTTTTCTCCGCTCATAAAACAATCCATGCCGGTATAGGAATTCTTCAATATCTTTATGAATTGGATCTGTAGACTTCAACGAAGCCGGTGGGATAGATGTCTGGCTATTTGTTGCAAGAATGATTCTATCTCTTATTGCATCATCGTGCGGAACAATGATTCGAACAAGAAGTTTTCTTTTTTCGAGCGCAGGGTTTTCTTGTGTTCTAATATACTCAAATATTTCAGTCGATGTCTGAAGCCCATTTACAATTTCTGGACACTCCACGCTCAATTTTTTTTGAGTGATACTCGCATTTGTTGCAAGTATTGTGACACCATTATTGAGCCACCAAAAGTCACTATTTCTAGGGTTTTCAAGTGATGCTGCAATATTTTTATTTACGGCCGTTTTGCCCTGATAGTCTCTGACATTGGCCTCAAAGATATTTTTAAGCAAATTTCCGTCATCGTCTGTGATAAATTTGTAATATTCGTTCAATGTTGCAAGAGCCACTATTGCTGTAGAATCGCCCAAAAAATCGTCTTCTGGCATGATTGGCGTCTCAGCAAGTTGTAGAATGCTAGTAGTTGTCGGTTGTGTCCTTGCTCTATTAATTAAATCCCTAGCCCCAATATAATCGATGCTCACTTTGGCGTCAGAGAAATACGTTATAATATCATTTTTTAGGAGTTCACCCTTTCGAATAACCTCAGGATGGAGTTCGCCACCTTTACTTGCGTAGTAAACATATATGGATACCTTCGGAAATTTTACCTGTAGTTCCTCATAACCTCTTCTGAAAGTAGAAAAAAGAGTAATAATTTTAGCGTTATACGAAGATTTTATTTTTTGCAGATCGACGCTTAAGTCAAATAGGTCTTTCATTGATGTAATCAATTTCTCAAAGACTTTTTCTCTAAAAGAAGCCTCTTGCTTTGATTGAATAATGTAAAATTTTACTTCTGGATTTCTTTTATACGTAGTAAAATCTGCATCTTCATATATAAACTCATCGTTAATATATAAGTATACAGAATCTATGCCAGCGTCAGCTCCACCACCTGTGTTACCGTATTCAACCTCTGCATCTGTTGGATCATATTGCTTTAATATCTGCTCAGAAGAAAAAAACTCAAACACCCTATCGTCATCAATAGGTTGCGTGAGCCTTGTTTTGTAATCTGACAAAAAACTATCAAGAATTATAATATCATTTTTTGACATGGCATTCCTATATAATTATATGCAAACTCGGATCCGTTTCACAACACGAAATAATTTCGTTATATGCTGCAATAAGACGTATAATTTCATCTTGTTGCTGTTGTCCTTTAAACTTACTCCATTCCAAAATATTCGTGGCGATAAATTGCTCTGCTTCAATAACGTCAATTCGCCCTTCTATCTCAAATCCCTTAGCGATAGACTCAATTCCTGCACGCCCCTCAGCGGTGGTCACGATAACAGGGCGTAAGCCTGCTTCAATGTTGCCTTTGCATTTACGGATCAAGCCTTCGCTTGGCGCTGTCGTAACGTGAATAGCCACGTCATCGAGCACAAAGTCGCCTGTTCTTGATGTCGGCGCATCCGCAACACAAGCCCCATGGTGAGCGACTCGCTTTTCTTCCGGTAAAATCAAGTCCAGCTTTGCACCGACAAGGTGTTGCAGCATAGTTCCGGCGTATGTCGTGCCAGGATTATCTTTTTGCCGTTTCATCGCCTGGGCAAGCAAGTCGCTGACAATGGAGCGTAAGGATTTGCTTGGATCAAATTTCAATGTGAAAGGCTTGCTGCTAAAGTATTCCTGCACGCGGGCGATCCACCACTTTTCTATGGCGAGCAAGTCTGCAAGGCCTTTCTTGCTCAATTCATTGAGAAAAACGGAATAATCAGCGGCATTGCCAAGGCTACCACGGCTAGTGCGTCCGCCTTCTTCAGCAAGCACACGAGTTATTCCGTGATCTTTTAAGATATTCTGAATTCTACCCTTGCCTAATCCGGCAACCTGACCTTCTTTTTGAGTGCGTAACGTCTCCAGTTCAATGGGTAAGCCGTTTTCAATGGCTAGCCGTGTCATATGCAGAACAACGGCAAGATGTCCTTTGCCTTTGAGATTATTCGCGTCTCTGAATTCCGTCAGTTTTTGTTCAAGTAAGGTCATGGCACGCCGTTATAAGTTTTGAAAGAAGGTGTTTTGCCAAATAGGCGGCCACAGGCGCAGCTACAGCGTCACCCATGGCTTTATATCCATCATTGAAAGAGCCGGGGAGTTTGAACTTCTCCGGCGCTCCCATAAGTCTTGCCGCTTCACGGGGAGTCAGCACGCGTGTTTTCCAGCCGTCAACCTGCTTAATGATAAGGAATTGTCTGCTGCTGCCTCCTGCGGGAGTGCGCAAACATCCGGCCACATCATCAAATCGCAGTTCTAAGACCTGTTTACCGTGGCGGACACGTTTGTACCCTGGCACAACGCGTAGGCTGCTTTCCTGCAAGCGCCTAAAATGCTCTTTTGGAATGAGGGCAAGATTTTTACGAACCGTGGTCTCATCCTGGCATGGCGCTTCCAGATCTACCAATTCCGTCAGCGTGGCACCGTGCGGCCCTGGCTCCGGCATGTTCCACCAAATCCAATCTTCCAGGCCTTGCGCGGCCCGCTGTACTGAAGGATGGTGCAGCCAAGCGGGGGCTTCGCTCCTAAGAGCCTTGGGAATGCTTACGCGCTTGTCCACGGCCACAATGAACACTCTGGGCCGTGAATGGGGCAGCCAGCGCACAGCGTCAAGCACCATAGCGCCGACCATATAGCCGCGTTGGGCCAGTTCTTTGTGAAGCTCTTTGTAATGTTCGCCATTATGGGTGGACACAAGCCCGACCACGTTTTCGGCCACAAGCACAGGCGGGCGTTTAGGCATTTCATCCATAACACGCAGCCATTCCCACACAAGGCCGCTACGCTTTGCGCGTATGCCTCCGACATTCCCGGCCAGCGACAAGTCCTGACACGGAAAGCTGGCCCAGGATAGCGCGGCTTTGGGTAGTTCCGCACCATGCATGTCTATGATGGAACCAAGCGTAAAGGGACTTGTGGGGTGGTTGGCCTTGAATACATCCGCTTTTTTAGAGCAAATATCATTGGCCCAGGCCAGTTTGAAGTATGGTGCCAAAGCATGGCTGACCAAACCGCTACCAGCAAAAAATTCCAAGAACAAGGGCTTGGCCTTGACTGGCGTCGTAACCGGCGCAGAATATGCGGGGCTATATTGAAGGGCTTGGTATGTCGTTGTCATAATTTATATCTTTGTCTAATAAAAAAGCGTTCAAACGGAATTCAAGGGAGCCTACACTGCGCAGTTCGCATTCCCATATAGTGAGGACACGCCAGCCTTGGCTTTGCAAAGCTTTCACACTTGCGGCATCTCGTGCCACATTGCGCAAAAAATTGACGTTCCAGTACTCGGCATTTTCAACAGGCATTGTAGCCCGTTTGCACCCTTCATACCGGTGCCAAAAGCAGCCATGCACAAAAATAGCTGTGCAATGCTTAGGCAGAACGATATTCGGCTTGCCCGGAAAGTCTTTCCTATGCAGTCGGAACCGATAGCCCATACGATGGAGCAAGGGAGCGCACAATCTTTTCAGGCTTTGTATTACGCCCCTTCACTTGGACATTACCCAACTGCGCTTTTCTGGGCTGACTGAGTCCATCTGAAAAATGTATATCCTGTGGAAAAGTCCAAGACAAGAGCCTCTAGGCTTTGCTAACAAATAAATTGAGATCGTTGCACAATGCAACGAACTCAAATCTCAGATAGGCATGCACTGGAAGGCGTGCTGTATATTCTTGCGCGAAGGCTGTCGATGGAGGGCAATGCCCAAAGCCTTCGGGCATTGGATGATGGTCTTTATGCGTTACAAGCGTTAGGTTGAGCAATCCGGCCTTGTGTTTGATTACGTTTTGATTGAAACTTTGCACGGGGATTCTCCGTGGGCATGGTGCCGGTTGACGGTTGCGTTTACACTTCCATCAAAACGGAGATCCCCTCTTTTTTCAAGAGGTAATTGTCAGATCAAGTCGAGACTAAGACAGATGTGAACGCCGCCACGCGTGTCACCCGATCATACCTTCTCTCCTAATTTTTCACCAAAATATTGGTCACTTCTGCAATATACATCGTATGGTGATCAATTGTAGGATACCATTTGTCGTTAAGGGATTGCTCTATAAAGCAGCTCGGTTCAAAATTCTGATGGTATAGCTTTTTACAAATAAAAACCATACCGGCTTCCTCAAAATATGGAGTTCCGTCAACGTGCCCCAGGGTCAAATTGAATTTCTTGATTTTATCTTCATCTCTCCCTGATTTTGTTCCGAAATACCCCAACATTTTCTGATAGCTCTTATCAAAAAAAGTGAGTGAAAATGTGCCTGCATTATCAATGAATTCTTTCGTATACCGCTGAGGGCGTACAACAATAAAGGCAACATTTTTGTCCCACATAACGCCAAGCCCACCCCAACTGGCGGTCATTGCGTTTGCTTTGCCACCTGCTTCGGCAGTAATTAACATCCAATCCTTGCCAATAATTTTAAATGGGCTGCGCTCAAAATCCTCTGGCGTAATCTGTATGAACTTAGACATGTTGATCTCCTTTTATTTGCAAATTGTGCATACCTTTTTTATAGTCCTCATTGTCCACTTCGTCCAGTATGCACTTTTTTGTAAGATACTGATATTGCCTACCCACAAAGGCAAGGCATGCACCGCTCCAGCCGTGCGCCCGCTGCTTCTTTTTTGCTTTTTTCTCATTTTCACGCTACGTTGTAGAGCGAAGCGAGCCTTTGCACTCTAACTTTTTTATAAGGCGCTCCTTTGACACAGCAAACGCAACAGCCAACTCTTACACGCTACCATGCGAAGCTCTATGCCCACGAGCTGTCAAAGCGTTGCGCCTCATCGAATCTTGAAAAAATTATTCCAACACTTATGGGCGCTCGGGTTGATTTAAACCCCCACCAGATTGATGCGGCTCTATTTGCTTTTCGCTCGCCCTTGTCAAAAGGCGCAATTCTAGCAGATGAAGTTGGCCTTGGTAAAACCATTGAGGCCGGTATTGTGTTGGCCCAACGCTGGGCGGAACGTAAGCGCTCCATCTTGATCATCACTCCGGCTTCCCTGCGCACGCAGTGGCAACAGGAACTTTGGGACAAGTTCCGATTGCCCGCTGTTATACTGGACAAAAAACTTTTTGATACCGTGCGGGATGCCGGGCACTCCAACCCGTTTCAGTCCGAGAAAATGGTCATCGCCTCATATGCCTTCGCCAGAAATAAGGCCGACCTGTTACCCATGATTGACTGGGATCTGGTGGTGGTGGATGAAGCGCACCGTCTGCGTAACGTCTACAAAACCGGCAACAGTATAGCAAAGGACTTGCAGCGCGCCCTGGCCAACGCCCCCAAACTGCTGCTCACCGCCACCCCGTTGCAGAACTCTTTGCAGGAATTGTACGGCCTGATCAGTTTTGTTGATCCCTATGTTTTCAGCGACATCAAGACCTTTCGGGCGCAATACGCCAAACTGGGCGAAGAGCAGTTCGCGGACCTGAAAGCCCGCCTCGCGCCGCTGTGCAAACGCACGTTGCGGCGGCAGGTGCTGGAATACGTCCGCTACACGGAACGCCGGCCGCATACACAGGACTTTACCCCCTCACAGGAAGAAGAAGACCTGTACCAGCGCGTTTCAGCGTATTTGCAGCGCGAAAAGCTCTGGGCGCTGCCGTCAGGGCAGCGTTCTCTCATGGTGCTGGTGCTGCGCAAACTGCTGGCCTCGTCCAGCTTTGCCATAGCCGGGGCTCTCAAAACCATGCTGGATCGCCTGGATTTTATCCTGAATCATTATGCAGCCTGGAAAAACGGTGATGATGCGGAAGAAGCCGTTGAGCCGATTTTAAACGACTTTGAAAGCGCTGGGCTGCTGGCTGAAGAAGACAAGGCCCTGTACGGCGTTCCGGGTGAAACAGTACCCCTGCCGCAGGAGCAGGAAGAAATCCGCCAGGAAATGCACGCCTTGCGCACCCTGCTGTCCAAGGCGGAAAACATCACTCAAAACGCCAAGGGTACAGCCCTGCTCCAGGCGCTTGCTACAGGTTTGGGCATGACAAAATCCCTTGGCGGCGCGCCCAAGGCCATTATTTTCACCGAATCCAAGCGCACACAGACGTATTTATACGATTTACTGATCCAGAGCGGTTATGCCGGTCAGGTGCTGCTTTTTAACGGTTCCAACAATGACAAACGCGCCACAGCCATTTATGCCCGTTGGAAGGAACAGCACAAGGGCACAGACCGCGTGACCGGCAGCAAAGATGTGGATATGCGCAGCGCCCTGGTGGAAGAATTCCGCGAGGGCTCGCAAATCATGATCGCCACGGAAGCGGCTTCCGAAGGCATCAACCTGCAATTCTGCTCGCTGATCATCAACTATGACCTGCCCTGGAACCCGCAGCGCATTGAACAGCGCATTGGGCGTTGCCACCGCTATGGGCAAAAACATGATGTGGTGGTAGTCAACTTCCTGAACCGTAACAATGCCGCCGACAAGCGCGTGTTTGAAATACTCTCGGAAAAATTCCGCCTGTTCAGCGGGGTGTTCGGGGCCAGCGACGAAGTGCTGGGCAGCATTGAATCCGGCGTGGATTTTGAAAAACACATTGCGGAAATATACCAGTGCTGCCGCACGCCGGAAGCCATCCAAGCTTCGTTTGACGCCTTGCAGGCCTCGCTTTCCCAAGAGATTGAAGAGGGCCTGACCTCTGCCCGCCAGAAACTGCTGGAAAATTTTGATGCTGAAGTGACGGAAAAGTTGCAAGTATACAAGGCAGACGTGGCTGCCTCGCTGCACCGGCAAGAGGCCCTGCTTTGGGAACTGAGCTGTTGGGTGCTTCAGGAGCGCGACAAACATAATGCGCCAAGGCAGAAAAAAAGTGCAGATTCCCCCGCGGTGCACTGTGACAGCAGCACCCTGCAAATAGCCCTGCACAAGCCGCCGTTGCCGTCCATTCCCGCAGGCTTGTATAGCCTTAAAGGGAATGCGCCGGACGCCATTCATTACCACCCAACGCACCCGCTTGCCGCATGGGTCATAGAATTCGCTGTCAAGCTGGATACCCCGCCAAGCCCACTGGTGAAATTGGACTTTCGCCTAACCGGCTCCGGCAAAAATATTAGCATTCTGCAAGGGCTTGTAGGACAATCCGGTATGCTGGCTGTACACCGCTATACCCTCACAGGCCTGGAGCCTGAAGACTATTTTCTGTTCGCCGGATGCACCGATGCCGGAATGCCCTTGGATGCCGAACAGGTGCGCCGCTTTTTTGACCTGCCTGCCGTCATGAATGACGCGCCGCAGCAAAAGGCTCCCGCATTTAACGCGCTGGAACCTGCTCTTGAGGCGGAACGTCAGAATATTCTGGCGGATACTGCCGCCCGCAACGCGACCTTTTTTGAAGAAGAAATAGACAAGCTGGACCGCTGGGCTGACGAGCGCAAAAAGCAGGTGGAACTGGAAATAGACGAAATGGATAGGGCCATACGCGAAACCAAGGCCGAAGCCCGCAAAACAGCCCCTCTGGAAGCCAAGGTTGCCCTGCAACGCAAGGTCAAGGTGCTGGAGGCCAAACGCAAAGACATGCGCAAACGCCTTTTTGAGGCTCAAGACGGAGTAGACGAGCAAAAGGACGCGTTGCTGAATAGTATAGAGGCAAGAATGCGACAGCGGGTGGAGGAAGAAAGTATTTTTGCGGTGCGGTGGGCTCTTTTGTGATGTGAGTATTAGAACTTATCCATAAATAAGGAGAGCGTGTGGCAAGAGCAAGGAAAATAGTTTTTTTGCGGAGGGAGTGGACTCTTATGTCCTCGACCCAGAGCTAAAAAGGCATTTGACGCAGCTATTGACCGCGAACATCCTTATTTATGGATAAGTTCTTATACTGCAAAATGACCTACGGCATTGTATGCCGTACTTCCCACATGAAGCTGGGAAGTGTAAAACACGGAACTCGAAGGCCTTCACAAACTGTCGGTATTTTTTTATTCTTTATTATAGAAGTATCTTTCGGCTTTTCGCCTGTTACCACAGACCCTCCAGATGCCATTGCATGGGCAACAACAAATGGATCGGCTCTTAAAAACTCAAGATCGGCCTCAGTGGGACTGCCATACCCGGCAAGAGCTTGTGGCAAAGAAAAAACACACTCAGCGGTGTTGCAATGAAAAATATCTTTATGAGTTTTGACCCACTCCACAAGGTCATCATTGCCACGCGTCACTTCTTCGTACACAGCCTCTGGTATTCTCAAAATCCCGTCTTTTCCGAGAACAAGAAGCCAATTCCAGAAATCGGGCTTTCCATCCAGGGGAAAATGCAAATTCTTTGCATCAATAAGAAAGTTTGAGTCCAGAAAATAGATCATCGCTGAACCTTACCAAAAAGACTCACAGGAATATTCATGAAGCGAGCCGCGTCCTGTAGCCCTATACGACCTTCTCGCGCTGCGGATATAAAGGTGTGTATAGTTTTTTCACCCAGCCGGTACTGTGCTTTTTGTTTAGGCCCTGGAGCACCATCCTTTTGCGCTTGCACTTCTTTGCGCTTGGCCCATCGAGCATTATAGAATGCAAGCAGGCTGCCGTATTCTTGACTGTCAATAATATCCATATCAAGCAAACGCCTGCCAACGACAGCTCCGCTTACCTTAAAAAATTTTGCGGTGCTATCAACAGCCTGGCTAAGTTGTCCTTTCGGCGTTTTCCATTTGGCACGCAAAGCCGCCTCTGGGACCAAAAATTCTGCTGCCACACGATTGCACAACTGCTCGTGGTTGGCATCGCCGCCATTGCTGCCTAGTGCATTAAAATTAGAAATGCCGCTGGAGCCCAACCAAAGATGTGCAAGTTCATGGATAAGAGTAAACACCATGGCTGCTTTGGCATCATTAGGGTTGACAACAATCAAGGGAGCCAGATCATCCGCCAGTGCTATTCCGCGAAAGACTTCTGCGGGGATATTGGAGTGATGGCTGCCCATGTTGCCTTCAAACACAACAAAAATTCCCGCATTTTGTGCCGAAGTACGCAGGTAACCCAGCATGGCGTCCTCATCGCGAATACGCCGTTGCTCTTCAAAGTGGACACCCAGAATGACTCGAATACTTTCGACAAATTGCTGAACAGGCGTGTGCTCCGAAAGAGAAGCGATAAAAGACAGTTTTTTGGTCCCCTCTTCTTCGGCCAACCCGCGCAACGTCTGATGAAGGAGTGTAAGCCTGCGTTTTAAAGCGGCAAACTCTGGACTGTCCGCAACAAAGAGGTGACTGGGAATAGTTCGAAAATCCGCAAAAGGCGCAATTTTTTCCGGCGGTTCCGGCAAGAAAAAAGTAAGCAACGGACGACGGTAGGCCGAAGCGATGTTCTCAAGCTGATTAAGCGAAGGGGCCTCTGTCCCCCGCTCCCAAGAGGCAAGACGATCTTCGGGCGTCAGCTCCGGCTCATCTTTCCTTTTGCGTGGAGCGGTAATTTTTGCGCGCGTGGCAGCCTCGTGAAGGCTGAGTCCTGCCTCCGCGCGCGCCCACTGTAATAGAGTGGGATTTATTGGAATGGATTGCTGCTGCATGACATTGCTTTGATAATAAAAAGGATGTGTGCGTTGCCAGTCTCTATGAGCATTGCCCACATTGTAATTTATATAGATATAGGGCATAATCGGCTTTATTGCAAGCCGTTTAGCGCCTGTGCCCGTAAGCCTTTATTTAGACCTCCAAGGTAATTCATGACAGCCAAAAAACAAAAACTCGAACTCACCTGGATAGGCAAAGACGTGCGCCCGCGCCTTGAGCCGCGTATTTTGCTGGAAGACACCAGCCTTTCGCACCATGCCGAAGCGCGAGTGAGCGAGGCGGATATTTTCGACAACCTGCTCATCCACGGCGACAACCTGCTGGCCTTAAAGGCGCTGGAGCAGGAATACACCGGCAAGGTCAAGTGTATTTATATTGACCCGCCGTATAATACCGGCAGCGCCTTTGAGCACTACGACGATGGCATCGAGCATTCGCTGTGGCTTGGGCTGATGCGGGACAGGCTGGAAATTTTAAAACGGTTGCTACGAGATGACGGGAGTTTGTGGGTAAATTTGGATGATAATGAGGCACACTACTTTAAAGTGATGTGTGATGAGGTATTTGGGCGGAAGAATTTTGTTACTAATGTAGTTTGGCAAAAAAAGTATTCCCCACAAAATGATGCAAAATGGTTGAGCGATAATCACGACCATATTTTGGTGTATGCAAAAAACAAAGAAATTTGGCGACCTTTTCCATTGCCACGCACCGATGATATGGATGCCCGCTATCGAAATCCTGACAACGATTTAAGAGGAGCCTGGAAACCTGCAGATTTTTCAGTCAAAACGTATAGCGCGAATACTGATTATTCTATTACTACGCCAAGTGGACGGGTCGTTTATCCACCTAAAAGCCGATGTTGGGCAACGTCTTTTGAACGGTTTAAGGAATTAGTGGCTGACAATAGGATATGGTTTGGTGAAACTGGCAATAACGTACCATCAGTGAAGAAATTTTTAACAGAAGTAAAAGATGGTACAACATCAATGACGGTGTGGCTTTATACAGAAGTTGGACATAATCAAGATGCAAAAAAAGAAATCAAAGACTTCAGTGAAGCCGCTGTCTTTGACACCCCAAAGCCAGAACGTCTTATCCAACGAATTTTAACTCTTGCCACCAACCCCGGCGATCTCGTGCTAGACTCCTTCCTTGGCTCCGGCACCACTGCCGCTGTTGCCCACAAGATGGGACGCCGCTGGATTGGCATTGAGCTTGGCGAGCACTGCTACACCCACTGCATTCCGCGTCTGCAAAAGGTCATTGACGGGCAAGATCCTGGCGGCATCACCAAGGCCATGAACTGGCAGGGCGGCGGGGGCTTTCGTTTCTACCGCCTCGGGCCGTCCCTCATCCGGTCTGACGCCTGGGGCAACGCGATCATCAACCCGGAATTCAACCCGGAGATGCTGGCCGAAGCCCTGTGCAAGCTGGAAAACTTTACCTATGCCCCCAGTCTGGAGACCTTCTGGATGCACGGGCAAAGCTCGGAAACAGACTTTATCTACGTCACCACGCAATTTCTGACCCACGGCATGCTGGCCCACATCGCGGCGGAACTGGGGCCGGAGCGCTCTTTGCTCATCTGTTGCAGCGCCTATAACGCGGTTCCTGACGCCTTCTCCAACATCACCCTGAAGAAAATCCCCAAGGCCGTGCTGGACAAATGTGAATGGGATCACGACGACTACAGTCTGGCTGTGGAAAACCTGCCCAAAGCAGAGGCGAAACCGCTGCCGCAAGAAACGGCTCCGTCCGGTACAAAACGCACCAAGGCTGCTCCCGGTCAGATATCTTTGTTTGATGGACAGGATGGTAAAAAATGAGCATCTACCACGTCAATCCCATTTGCAACCGCCTGTCGTTACGCAAACCCCAGCGCGAAAGCCTGGAAATTCTGGATCGCATCTGCGAGATTATCCAACTTGGAAAAGAAACGAATGTAGCGGGGCAGCTTGCGGCCATACAGTCGGAATTCGCCCATGTGGGCGGCTTTGACCGCGATTTTGCCTCCCTGTGCTTTGCCATTGCCACGGGCGTGGGCAAAACCCGGCTTATGGGAGCCTTTATCGCTTACCTGTATCAGGCGCATAATATCCGCAACTTTTTTGTCATTGCCCCCAACCTGACTATCTACAACAAGCTGATGGCGGACTTTACACCCGCCACGCCCAAGTATGTATTCAAAGGTCTGGCGGAATTCGCCCACACCCCGCCCCAGATTGTCACCGGCGACAATTACGAATCCGGCATTGGCGTGCGCAACAGTATGCCTGCCCAAATGTACGCCTGCGACGTGCACATCAATATTTTCAACATTTCCAAAATCACCGCCAAAGATAATAAAGAAAGCAAGCTTGCCAAAGATGATGCCCGCCGCAATGTACCGCGCATTCGCCGCCTCAGCGAGTATATTGGCGAGAGCTATTTCGAATATCTGGCCGGGCTGCCTGATCTGGTGGTGCTCATGGATGAATCGCACCGCTACCGGGCGGATGCAGGCATGGCCGCCATCAACGATCTGAGGCCCGTGCTGGGCCTGGAATTTACCGCCACCCCGCAAGTGGAGCGCGGCGGCAAGGCCGAGCCGTTTACCAACGTCATTTACAATTACCCGCTCAGCGCCGCCCTGGACGATGGTTTTGTCAAAGAACCCGCCGTGGCCACGCGGGAAAACTTCATTCCCACCAACTACAGCGCCGAAGCCCTGGAGTGCATCAAGCTGGAAGACGGCGTGCGGGTGCATGAAAACACCAAGGTGGAGCTGGAGATTTACGCTCGCTCCAACAATAGCCCATGGTCAAACCCTTTATGCTGGTTGTGGCCCAAGACACCACGCATGCCGATGCCTTGCAGCATTATCTGGAAAGCTCGAGCTTTTTTGAAGGTCGCTACGCGGGCCGCATCATCACTGTGCATTCCAAAAGCACAAAAGGCGGCGAAGGCGACGATATTGTCACCCAGCTCTTACAGGTGGAAGACCCGACAAACCGGGTGGAAATTGTCATCCACGTGAACATGCTCAAAGAGGGCTGGGACGTTACCAACCTGTACACCATAGTGCCGCTACGCGCCGCCAACTCCCGCACCCTTGTGGAACAAAGCATAGGCCGGGGCCTGCGCTTGCCCTATGGTCGCCGGGTGGGCGTTGCTGCTGTTGATCGCCTGACCATTGTTTCCCACGACAAGTTTCAGGAAATTGTGGATCATGCCAAGGAATCCACTTCGATTATTCGCGCCGGAGTGGTCATAGGCCGGGATATTCCAGACAAGGGCCAGAGAGTGGTCACAGCGCTCTCAGCCTTTGAAGTCGCCATTGGCGCGGAAGCAAGCGAAGATAGCCGTTTGCCCGGCACGGAGGGCAAGGCGGGTATCACCGGCAAAGCCGCCATTTTTCACACGCCGGAAGAAAAAGCCATTGCCAATGTCACTCATGCGGTATTGCGCCAATACGAACGCCTGCCAAGCAGCAAAGATTTGGAAAAGCCGGAAATTCAGCGTGAAATAGCCCGCAAGGTAGAAGCCATGCTTCCACATAGACAAGGAGAGCTGCTGCCCAGAGCTGTCAGCGTAGCCTCTGTGGTGCAAAAAACCACCAGCCTGTTCCGGGAGCTCTCCATAGACATGCCGCGCATTGCGGTTGTGCCAGCCGGAGAAGTGCACTGCTACTATGAAGACTTTGCCCTGAACCTGTCCAACGTGCGCTTGCTGCCTGTGTCGCAGGACATTCTCATCCAGCACCTGCATGAGCAAAGCCAGCGCTACACCATGCGCACAGGAACCACCCCGGTGGAGGAACAAAGGCCGGAAAATTATCTTATACGCGGCCTGATTGATTTTGACGATGTTGACTACGACTCGCACACTGAAATCATACAAAAACTGTCCACACAATTGGTTGACCATCTGCGCGGCTACCTCGCCTCAGAAGAAGAAGTCATCAACGTGCTGCAATATCACCAGAAAACCCTGGTGGATCTGGTGCACACCCAAATGCAGACGCACTTCGTGCATGTGGCTACGCACTATGAGGCCCATGTGACGCAAGGCTTCAAGACGCTGCAAGCCGGAAACTACGCCCTGGACGACGGAAAAAAACTGCGCGACTTCACCTTGCCTCTGGCGGAAGGCGAAAAGGGCCTGATTCGGAAAATGCTGTTTAGCGGCTTTGCCAAGTGCCTGTTCCCGGCTCAGCGCTTTGATTCCGACACGGAACGCCGCTTCGCCTTGATTCTGGAAAAAGACGCATCAGTGCAAAAATGGTTCAAGCCCACCAGAGGCGACTTTGCTATCAACTATGCCCACACCGCGCAATATGAACCGGATTTTGTGGTGGAAACGGCGGCGTGCAAATATCTGTGCGAACCCAAACGCGCCGACCAGATGCAAACAGAAGAAGTGCAGGCCAAAGCCAGAGCCGCCGCTACATGGTGCTGCCACGCCACAGAACACGCCAAGGGAACGGACGGAAAGCCCTGGAAGTATCTACTCATTCCGCATGACAAGGTAGCAGAACAGATGACGCTATGCGGGCTTGAGGCAGGATGCTGGGTGCAGGGAGAAGTATGAGTATAATCCCCCGAAAAAAGTAACATCGTAAGGTAGAATATTTGACAACGAGCCACAAGGAAAGTTCCCTGTGGCTCGTTGTACATTATTTCAACGTAGCGCGTTACAAATCCACGAGCAGAGGATCATCTTCCAGCTCTTCAAGGAATTTGTCCGGGCGTTCTTTTTGCTCCGGCACGACGATATCGGCATGAACGTATTGGCGATAACCGGTTCCTGCCGGAATAAGCCGACCCACAATTACGTTTTCTTTCAGACCGCGCAAAGCGTCAGACTTACCACGCAAAGCAGCTTCCGTAAGCACCTTGGTAGTTTCCTGGAACGATGCCGCAGAAATGAAGGACGAGGTTGTCAAGGACGCTTGGGTAATACCCAAGACAAGGGGCTCGGCTGTAGCTGGGCTGCGTCCTTCTTGCAGGGTACGCTGGTTTTCATTCTTGAATTCCTGCTTATCTACCTGTTCACCCACAAGGAAGGTGGTCTGGCCTGGATCGAGAACCTGTACCTTGCGTAACATCTGACGCACAATGACTTCAATATGCTTATCGTCAATGCCCACGCCCTGGAAACGGTACACGTCCTGAATTTCATCCACCAAATAAGCAGCAAGGAACTTTTCGCCCTTGGTGCGCAGAATATCATGCAACTCTGGATGCCCTTCTGTCAGCAGTTCACCTGCCTCCACAAAGTCGCCATCGGTCACGGTAATATGCTTGCCTTTTGGTACAAGATATTCTTTCGCTTCACCCGCTTCAGGCGTTACGATAATCTTACGTTTGCCCTTGGCCTCGCCAGCAAAAGCGATAGTACCGTCAATTTCAGAAACAACAGCCATATCCTTGGGCTTACGCACTTCAAAGAGCTCGGCAACGCGGGGAAGACCACCCACGATGTCCTTAGTTTTTGAAGATTCACGCGGCTTACGGGCAAGAATATCACCCGCTTCAATGGTGCTTCCATCCTTTACCATAAGCAATGCGCCCACGGGCAGGGGGTAGGTGGCAGGAATAATGGAATCTGTCCGGTTTTTTACAACTCCTGATTCGTCACATACGGAAATGGCGGGTCGGAAGTTGGTTGTACGGTATTCAATAATGGACTGGGTGGACATGTGAGTCGCTTCGTCCACCTTTTCCTGGTAGGTTTTACCTTCCAGAATGTCGGTAAACTTAATGACACCATTCACTTCGGAAACAAAGGGCTCGTTGAACGGATCCCATTCTGCAATGAGGTCGCCCTTTTTCACTTCCGTGTTTTCACGCACCACAAGCTTTGAACCGTTAGGCAGGATATATTTTTCCCGTTCACGGCCCTGTTCGTCTACAATGCTTACCTGCCCGCTCTTGCCAAGAACCATGCTCTGCCCGTCGCGATTGACAACGGCCTTAACGCGCAAGAAGATGACACGCCCTGCATGCTGGGCTGTAATACTCGAACGCTCAATTTCACGCGAAGCCGTACCACCGATGTGGAAGGTACGCATGGTAAGCTGGGTTCCCGGCTCACCAATACTTTGCGCAGCAATGATACCCACGGTTTCACCGATATTGACAAGGTGCCCGCGGGCAAGGTCACGCCCGTAGCATAGGGAGCAAACGCCCCGCTCTGCCTGACAAGTCAAAGCGGAACGCAGGGTGAGGGAGTTAATGCCCGCTGCATCCAGAGCTTCGGCTACATTTTCATCTACCAGTGTGTTGGCAGGGAAAAGCACCTCCCGCGATTCCGGGTCGTAAATGGGGTAAAGAATAACCCGGCCAAGCACACGCTCAGCAAGGCGCATCTTGATATCGCCACCCTTGACAAGGTGGGTCATCTCAACACCATCGACAGTTCCGCAGTCATTTTCACTAATGATGACATCCTGCACCACGTCCACAAGACGGCGAGTAAGATATCCGGAGTTTGCAGTCTTCAATGCGGTATCAGCAAGACCTTTCCGCGCACCGTGGGTGGAGTTAAAGTACTGAGAAACGTCCAAGCCTTCCCGGAAACAGGAAGTGATGGGGGTTTCAATAATTTCACCCGAAGGTTTTGCCATCAGACCACGCATACCGGCAAGCTGGCGCATCTGATCCTGGTTGCCTCGAGCCCCGGATGTAGACATCATATAAATGGGGTTAAAGCTCTGGTTCATTTTCTTGGCGCCTGTTTTGGCATCCACAACTTCCTCGTAGGAAATGGCTTTAATCATTTCTGAAGAAACATCTTGTGTGGCCTTTGTCCAAACGTCCACCACCTTATTGTACTTTTCAGTTCGGGTGATAATACCATCGCGGTACTGCAGTTCAATGTCATCCACTTCCGCCTTGGCGGTTTCGATAAGCTTTTTCTTGGCAACAGGAATCTGCAAATCCTTCACGCCGATGGTAACACCGGCCCGGGTAGCATACTCGTAGCCCAGATCCTTCAAGCGGTCGCAAAGAATAACTGTAGCCTTGGTTCCGGCGTCGCGGTAAGCGCTGCCCACAAGACGGGCAATATTCTTTTTGGTAAGCACGCAATTTACCTGAGAGAAAGGAATTCCTTCGGGTAAAATGTCACGCACCAGAATACGCCCGGCAGTGGTTTGCAAAAGCTCCCCGTCAATGCGCACTCGAATGCTCGCGTGCAAAGCCAGCTCGCCAGCATCATACGCCGCAATAACTTCCCACGGATCGCAGAAAATCTTGCCTTCGCCCTTTTCAAAGTCGCGCTCAACGGTCATGTAGTAAAGACCAAGCACGATATCCTGGCTAGGCACAATAACGGGCGTTCCGTTGGCAGGGGAAAGAATGTTATTGGTACTCATCATAAGTACCCGGCATTCAATCTGAGCCTCCAGAGACAGCGGCAGGTGAACAGCCATCTGGTCGCCGTCAAAGTCTGCGTTATAGGCCGAACAAACCAGCGGGTGCAATTGAATGGCCTTACCTTCTACCAAAAGCGGTTCAAAGGCCTGAATGCCCAAACGGTGCAAGGTTGGAGCACGGTTGAGCATGATGGGGTATTCCCGCACCACCTCTTCCAAAATATCCCACACTACCAGCTCTTCGCGCTCAACCATTTTTTTGGCGCTCTTGATGGTGGAGGCAAGACCTCTTTCTTCCAGCTTGGCATAAATAAAAGGCTTAAAGAGCTCAAGGGCCATTTTTTTGGGCAAGCCACACTGGTGCAGCTTGAGCTTGGGGCCAACAACAATAACGGAACGGCCGGAATAATCCACCCGTTTACCCAAAAGGTTTTGACGAAAGCGCCCCTGCTTGCCTTTAATCATGTCCGACAAAGACTTCAGCGGACGCCCGTTGGTGCCGGTAATGGCCCGCCCGCGCCGACCGTTATCAAAGAGCGCGTCCACAGCTTCTTGCAGCATGCGCTTTTCATTCCGAATGATAATGTCGGGAGCGCCAAGTTCCATGAGTCTTTTCAGACGGTTATTTCTATTGATAACGCGACGGTAAAGATCATTCAAGTCCGATGTGGCAAATCGTCCACCATCAAGGGGGACAAGAGGGCGCAATTCAGGGGGAATGACGGGAATTACTTCCATAATCATCCATTCCGGCTTGTTGCCAGATTCCAAAAAGGCTTCCACTATTTTAAGACGTTTGGTAAGCTTTTTCTTTTTGGTCTGCGAGCGTGTAGCCTGTGACTCTTCGCGCAGAACTACCTTCAGCTCTTCCAGGTTTATCTCTTCCAAAAGAAGCCGCACAGCCTCAGCGCCCATACCTACAGTGAGAGATTCCTCCCCATAGTGATCAAGCACCTGCAAATACTGCTCTTCAGAAATAACTTGCAGCTTGGTCAGGTTGGTAGTGCCCGGCTCAAGCACAATAAAGGAATCAAAATACAGCACCTTTTCAAGGTCTGCCATGGTTATGTCAAGCAGTGTTCCAATTTTTGACGGCAAGGTTTTCAGAAACCAAATGTGCGCAACCGGTGCAGCAAGCTCAATGTGCCCCATGCGCTCACGGCGAACCTTGGAAGCAATGACTTCTACGCCGCATTTTTCACACACAATACCACGGTGCTTCATGCGCTTGTATTTGCCGCAATTGCACTCGTAGTCCTTTACCGGGCCAAATATTTTGGCGCAAAAAAGACCGTCGCGCTCAGGCTTGAAAGTACGGTAGTTGATAGTCTCAGGTTTCTTTACTTCACCATAAGACCACTCACGAATAGCTTCGGGAGCGGCAATGGAAACCTGAATTGACTTCAGGTTTTTAATATTGGATATCGTGGCAGAGGAACCCCTGACGGTAAAAAGGTCGTCGAGAGTCATAGCAATTACACCTACCGTTTTTATAGTAATATATCTTCGTCTTATTTCAAGAGAAACACTGATATTCATGCCCCAAGGGCGTTTCCAAATAAGAATTTCAAGGCAAAAGCAAGGAACTGGCCCTTTTTACGAAGGGAATGTACCTTTGGTACTCAACAAAAAAGAGCCATTTTCCGCCGTAGTGAATCAAAAAACTTATTTAGTCAGTGGTTTCCGACGTTCATACCTACAGGAAGCCATTCCCCACGGCCCCAGCGCGTAAAAAACCTGGGGCCTGCAAAGAAAGGTAATCCCTTTGCCGTGGGTCATGGGGAGAGCCTCCCCATCAGTACTTATCAGATTACAGTGACGCTTCCTTACAAGTCGTCGTCATCGTCATCATCATCTTTATTTTTGGCTTTGCCTTTGGCATCGTCATCGTCGTCGTCGTCGTCGTCATCATAAGCTTTGTTTTTGCCTTTGGCATCATCGTCATCGTCGTCGTCGTCGTCGCGATCATCATCGTCATCACGGTCGTGGGCAGTGCCGCCGATAATGCCGTAATCCTTGTCGTCATCATCATCGTTATCGTCGAGCAATAACGCTCCAAGAGGTGATTCGCTGCGCTCAACATCAATAATAACAGGCGCTTCCGAATCTTCCATCTCGTCAGGCTCGTCACGTTCCACACGTTCCCGGAATTCAATACGATCCATGGAAGGCGTATCTTCATAGCTTCCATAGGAACCGGTACGCTTAGGACGCTTTTTGCCTTCTTCCTGATGTAAAGTAACATCAAGGCCAAGGGACATAAGTTCCTTAACAAGAACGTTAAAGGATTCCGGCAGCCCTGCTTCAAGGAAGTTTTCTCCCTTGACTATTTTCTCATACATCTTGACACGGCCCGTGACATCATCAGACTTGACAGTCAGGAACTCCTGCAAGAGGTAGGCGGCCCCATAGGCTTCCAATGCCCACACTTCCATTTCCCCAAGGCGCTGACCACCAAACTGGGCCTTACCGCCAAGAGGCTGCTGTGTAACGAGAGAGTAAGGGCCCGTTGAACGAGCGTGTATTTTTTCATCAACAAGGTGGTGCAATTTAAGCATATACATAACGCCCGTGGTGACACGGTTGCGGAAAGCCTCACCCGTTCGTCCATCATAGAGCGTTGTTTTACCATCATCAGGCAAGCCAGCCTTAACAAGCCAGGCCCATATTTCTTCTTCTGCAGCACCGTCAAATACAGGCGTTTTCGTGACAATGCCGTCCCGCAACGCTTTGACGGAAACCAGGAAGTCTTCGTCTGACAAAGAATCTACCAGAGCGGTAGTGGCCGTAGTATCGAAAACAGACTTAACCTGCTTGCGCAAGTCCTCAACAACGGTGCCGCCATAAGCCATGGCAGCCAGTTGCTCGCCAAGTTCTTTGGCAGCCCAGCCAAGGTGCGTTTCCATAATCTGCCCGATATTCATTCGGGAAGGCACGCCAAGGGGGTTTAACACGATATCCACAGGGCGTCCGTCTGCGAAGAACGGCATGTCCTCAGCAGGCAGAATACAAGAGACAACCCCCTTGTTTCCGTGCCGGCCTGCCATTTTATCGCCCACGTTCAGCTTCCGCTTCACGGCAATATACACCTTGACCATCTTGATAACGCCAGGGGGTAAATCGTCGCCTTCCGTTACCTTACCGCGCTTGGCATCATAAATACCCTTGATGTAGGCTATCTGGCGATCGTAATCTTCCAGCATTTCAGCGATGCTTTCGTTGAGCTCCTTGCTCTTGAAAAGCCCGGCAAATTTCTTCACCGGCAGATCAGCAAGAGCGTGAGCCGGGGGAACACTCCCAGCTTCCGCAACTACCTCTCCCTTTTTCTTGCCTACAACATTGGTAACAATCTGCTTTCCGGCAGCAAGCTCAATGATGCGCTCACGTGTCGCATCGCTCAGCCCGCGCACATGGTCGCTTTCTCTCACATCAATGGCAGCCAGTTCATAATCCTCAATGGAACGGGTACGGTCGTCCTTTTCACCAGAACGACGGTTGAATACCTTCACTTCAATGATGGTACCTTCAATTCCCGGCGGCACTTTGAGGGAGGTGTTTTTAACATCCCGCGCCTTGTCACCAAAGATGGCACGCAAGAGCTTTTCTTCCGGCGTAAGCTGAGTTTCACCCTTGGGAGTAATTTTACCCACCAGGATGTCATCCGGCTTGACGTTAGCGCCAATGCGAATGATACCGCTTTCATCCAAGTTACGAAGCATATCTTCGCCCACATTGGGAATATCGCGGGTGATTTCTTCCGGCCCAAGCTTGGTATCACGGGCTACAACTTCAAACTCTTCAATGTGTACCGAGGTGAATACATCCTCTTTAACGCATCGTTCAGAAATGAGGATGGAGTCCTCAAAGTTGTATCCGCACCAGGGCATGAAGGCAACGGTGAGGTTTTTACCAAGTGCGAGCTCGCCGCCGTCAATGCCGGGGCCGTCTGCAAGAACATCCCCTTTTTTGACAATCTGGCCAGGATAGCATGAAGGCTTCTGCCCAAAGCAGGAGTTCTGGTTGGACTTATGGTACTTTTGCAGAGTGTAAGAGCGCACACCGCCACTTTCTGGATACAAGGTTCCAGAATAACTGACGATGATACGGTTGGCATCCGCATATCTGACAATGCCTTCACTTTCCGCCAAAATACAAGCCCCGGAATCTTGTGCCACATCTCGTTCCATTCCAGTGCCCACCAAGGGTTTGGAACTGCGCAAAAGCGGCACGGCCTGACGTTGCATGTTCGAACCCATGAGGGCGCGGTTTGCATCGTCATGCTCAAGAAAGGGAATGAGGGCTGCGGAAATAGACACCATCTGGCTGGGCGAGATGTCAATGAGCGTCACCCGCTCTTTGGGGTTCATCTGCACATCGCCCTGTTCACGTGTGGTGACAAAGGGATCCGTCAGGTTTCCACCGGCATCAATGACGGCATTAGCCTGTGCGATGACCTCGTTAAACTCGCGGGAAGCGTCAAGATATATAATCTCATCCGTAATATGGCAGTCCTTGACCACACGGTACGGCGTTTCAATAAAGCCAAAGTCATTCACACGAGCATAGGTTGTCAGTGAAACGATAAGACCAATGTTCGGGCCTTCCGGTGTTTCAATAGGACAAATACGTCCGTAGTGCGAGGTGTGAACGTCGCGTACCTCAAAGCCAGCGCGCTCACGAGTAAGGCCGCCAGGGCCAAGCGCGGAAAGACGACGCTTATGGGTAACTTCCGAAAGGGAGTTGGTTTGGTCCATAAACTGCGAGAGCTGCGAAGTTCCAAAGAATTCCTTAAGAACAGCCGTCACGGGCTTGGGGTTAATAAGGTCGTGCGGCATGAGGGTTCCCACTTCTTGCAGGCTCATGCGTTCCTTGATGGCACGCTCCATACGCACAAGACCGATACGATACTGGTTTTCCACCAGCTCGCCCACGGGGCGCACACGGCGGTTGCCAAGGTGGTCGATATCGTCAGCCGGGCCATGGGTATCTTTCAGGTGCGTCAGAAGCTGAATAGCCTTAAGAATATCCCCATCATCAAGCACACGCAGGTCAATGGAAGGAGAAAGCCCCAGACGCTGATTCAACTTGTAACGCCCCACTGGCGAGAGGTCGTAATAATCCGGTGAGCGAAACAGGTTATCAAAAAAGCTTGCAGCAATTTCAGGTGTGGGAGGCGAACTGGGACGAAGTCTGCGATAAATCTCGACCTGAGCGCTTTCCTGATCTGTGGTTTTATCCATGTACAGCGTATCACGAATAGAGGCCGAAGCTTCAGATCCCTTGGTATGCAAAATGGCAAGCTGGGTAATACCGGCTTCACGCAAGGTTTCCACAAGGTGCTTGCCCACTTCATCTGCCGCTTCCGCCAGCACTTCGCCGGTTTTTTCGTTCACAATGTCGTCAGCAAGAAAAAGCCCTTCAATGGTTTCCGGAGCAACCTCAATATGCGTAAGCCCGCTCTCACAAATCTGACGCCAGGCCCGCTTGGTTATGGGCTTGCCCGCCTTGACAAAAACCGTTTGATCCGGCCCGATAATATCCGTGTAGGCATTATCTTTGCGGTATAGATCCTTGCCTACTTCCCAAAGAACGCGCCCGCCAGGAGCCAGCTCGTAGCTTTCCATCTTATAAAAGGCACGCAAAATATCAACCCGGCTCATGCCCATAGCCTTGAAAAGCACCGTAGCAGGCATCTTTCGGCGACGGTCAATGCGCACATAGAGAATATCTTTGTGGTCAAAGTCAAAGTCCAGCCAGCTTCCGCGCATGGGAATAATGCGGCAGGAATATAAAACCTTACGGCTGGAGTGCGTTTTTCCCGCGTCATGCTCAAAGATAATGCCTGGGGAACGCTGAAGCTGGTTAACAATAACCCGCTCGGTACCATTAATAATAAAGGTACCCTTTTCCGTCATAAGGGGCAGCGTGCCAAAATAAATATCCTGCTCTTTGATGTCACGAATGGTACGGTTACCCGTTTCTTCATCCACATCATACACGACAAGACGCACCTTTATGCGGATAGGCGCTTCGTAAGTGAGGCCCTTGCTGATGCACTCCGCCTGGTCGTACTTGGGCTCGCCAACATCATAGCTGACAAACTCAAGACTGGCAGTGCGGTTAAAGTCTTCTATGGGAAAGACTGACCGGAAAACCCCTTCCAGCCCTTCTTCATAAGAAGGCTCCACACCGTTTTCATGCAAAAACTTTTTATAGGAATCCACTTGCAGATTAAGCAAGTGCGGCGTGGCGAGAGTTACATCAATCTTACCAAATTTTTTACTGAGCTGGGCCATGTTTTCACCTCAACATAAGCAACTGTTTTGCGCGAATAACACCCGGCGAGGGTGCAGGAGACAAGAATAAATGTATGCTCAGAACGCTGTGCACCTTCAAGGAAAGCAGTAACTACTGCTCCTTTCAGGAAAAAAAAGAGACAGCGCCACACAAGAGCCTGTTTGATAACCTGCTCCAGATGACTGCTGTTGGTGGTGTGTAGATAACTGTATGCGCAATATTTAGCCCTATGCCTCAGGTTTGACTAGCCTTTACAGAAGTAGAGCTTTGTCAGGCGATTTTTCTGCTACGCTTAAGGACATCCGAGTCCTTGCTGCTTCGCATATGAAACCACTTCTCTACCGAACACCTGTAGATGGAAGTTACCCGAATGCGGGGTCAACTGTTGCATTTTGACAAAGAAGAAGAATCACATACTCCAGCTTCACACATTTTGCAAGCGAATTACGAAAGTAAAAAGAAAATAGTATTAAAACCGGACTTCAGCGCCGACGGAAAAAATATGCCCTTGGGCTTTTTCGCAAAGTTCAAGATGATAGCTGGTTTTTGCTCCCCACTGAATCCCCTTGGCGGTGGTGAACAGACCGTCAGCGCCAAGGCCTATGCGAGCGGCATCGCGAGCGAGGGGGGCAGATTTAACAGTCAGGGGAGTGGAAAGCCCTGTGTAGGTCAGGTCAGTTGCGAGGTGTTCCTCACTGAAACTGTGCAACCAGGCAAGAGAGACTCTGGGAGTAAACACACCATGCTTGAGGCGAATGTCATACCCAAGCTCAGCGCCCACTGTGGAAGAAATGGAATTGGCGCTAAAGGCATCCAGGGCAACGGAAGCATCACTATGCTCTGTATAGGCGTCCTGCGTGAGCCGGGTAACGCGCCCCGCAATAAAAGGGGAAAGACGCATGGCGCTGGTAGGACGTATAGCATAAGAAAGCTCCACACCGGCACTGTATACCTTCTGCCTGAGATCGCCACGGGCAGTCTCTTTTTGCGTATTCCGGCTGAGTACTGTCTGCACCTCGCTATTGGCAAAGGAGCTCGCGCCGTCAGCAGTTATGCGAATGCCCACGGGGGTTTGATAACGCAGATACACGCCGGTATGCGCTGTGTTGGTCTGCACAGTGGCATCTATGCCGGACAGAATTACGCCAGTGCGTGAATACCCTCCATAAACACCGGCAGAAATTCCCTGGCGTGTGCCAAAGCAGATGCCGCCAAGCACTCCGTTGGTATGGGCATCATACCCGGAAAAGCCATCAATATTCTTTTGATGTGAGAAATCGCCAAGGTAGCTACTCCAAAAACGAAAACCCATTCGCTTGGGGGCGGGGGCCCTTTTTCCAGCGGGGTCCGGCCCGGAAATATTCACCTTGTCTGTCCAGCGGGATGCATGAGAAAATTCTCCCGCAATATCGGCAAGGTGAGCCGCTCCTTCGGCTGTGGCAGGCTCCCAAGCATTGATAATACTTTGCCCTTCCAGTGCTGTGGCCACGGCTTGAGCGATATCGCCCCCTGTAAGAATATCACGCTTGAAAAATACCGCAAACTGCTCTGAGCGCCGGGTAAAGACCTCTTTTCCTGAAAATTCCGGCCCAAGAGGAGAGTGGCTTGAATATCCTGCATACAAGGGAAAGCCGCCACTCAAGGACTCCGGGCCAGAGGAAAAGCCGGGAGTCGTCAGAGAAAACCTGACTCGTGGACTATCTCCGTATGGGCTGTCAAGCACAAGGGAGGGGATGCGTTCATGCAGGGTACGAGCAATGCTTCCGCTTGTCATGGCGGCCTCGCCTGCTTCACTGCCGTTACCTGCCTGCGCTTTTGCTGGAAGGTAGCAACAACTTGCCAAACAAAAGATAGACAAACTAGAAGCAGCTATCGGTAAGCTACTACGGCTACAGCTACAGGTTGCTTTCAGGGCAAGAAAATATTTACGAATAACAGGACGGCAAATACATCGCAAATCATGCAGCATAACAAGAAATCTATTGCGATATGAGGCATTGCCGTCAATAGTCTGACTACGCATGAGGGCCTCGTATTGTTGATGGCAATTTTAATTAAAAAAAAACTAATACCAGAGATGCTAAAAAGCAAGTCAAATCACTACAAAAATATTAGGATATAAAAAATCCTGCCACAGGCCTCGAATACTTTCAAAAACATTGCTACCCTCTAAGAACTTATCCATAAATAGAGGCCATTGCACAATACAGCAAATTCAGTTTAGTCTTCCCTTAAAAAGTCTTCCAAAGACTCTTAAGAGCTAAATGCCAAGAGAAGACATAATTTTTATCGAATGATTTCAAAGCAGAAGCTGCTTTGAAATAAAGGCACGCAGCGCTACTCGCTTGCGGGCGTCTGCTGGCGCATCCGCAGAGGCCATTGTGCAATGGCCTCAATTTGCATGCTGTTACAATTATCTATACTTTAACGGATCAAGAAAGAAGGAAAATATTTTCTGGATGACATTGTGATAATAACCCGATATACGCAATTCGCGCAACATGCATTGCGCCTGTGTGGTTATCTTCACCCTTTTACCGGTATTACTCCTGAATGAACGAAACTATCCGCTCTCTCCTGCTCTCCTGTCTGAACAAAAAAAGTCCCCCTTCACCCTGTTCTTCCCCTCCTTGCTGTTCTGAAAAACAGATCACACCCCCTTGCCAAGAAGCCGATATTGCCCCTCTGCTCGATTGTATAGCAGAGAGTAACGCAAATCTTTTTGATCTCATGGCAATGGGCAGACTTTCCGTTGCCCCAACTGTTAAACCCTTTGCCTGTGCCATTCTTAATGTTAAATCCGGGCACTGCGGTGAAAATTGCGCCTTTTGCTCGCAATCCAGCCACCATAAGGCAGATATACAGAGTTACCCTTTTCTTGGGTTTGACGAAATATTCTCCCGCGTGGAAAAAATGACAAACCGAGGCCTTACCTACCTTGGGCTTGTTACCAGCGGCGGAAGCCTGCCTGAAAAGGAATTTGCGGTTCTGCTTCGCCTTGCAGAAGAGGTAACACGCCGGTTTGACATCAAACTCTGCGCGTCCATCGGGCTGCTCAATACTTCGGGCGCGGCCCGCATGAAGCAGGCGGGCTTCACCAGCCTGCACCACAACCTGGAAACCAGCCCCAGCTATTTTGATAGCATCTGCACAACGCACACTCTCGCAGAGCGCATTGAAACCGTCAAAGCCGCCCGGGAAGCAGGTCTTCGCGTGTGCAGCGGCGGCATTTTCGGCCTTGGAGAATCATGGGCACAGCGGGCAGAGCTGGCCAGCCTTTTAGCGACGCTCCCTGTAGATTCCATTCCCATCAATTTTCTTATTCCCATTAAGGGCACACCCCTTGGGGATCGCCCCCTCATCTCCCCAGCAGATGCATTAAAAACTATCATCCTTTTCCGCTACCTGCATCCAGATAAAGATATCATTATTTGTGGCGGCCGTGAGCATATCCTTAAAGATCTCAGGCATCTCTGTTTTTCTGCCGGAGCTAATGCCATTATGACCGGCGATTATCTTACATCTCAGGGAAGCGCCATACAGAGTGATATGACGGCCATGCGCGAAACCGGGCTTCTACCGTAAGAAACATACTCCAGGGTGGAACACTGTAGAGCAATTGCAAACGCCCAACATACTTTTTTCAAAACATCCCTATGTCCAGAGGAGTTTTTTTCATGCAGCGACGAGCTTTTTTTATTTGTGGCACGGATACCGATGTTGGTAAAACCATTGTCACAGCAGCCCTTTTACGGTGTGTTCCCCAGGCCATTGCCATCAAAGTCGTACAGACCGGTGAAACCCTCCTGGATCAACACACATACCAGCGAGCTTGCCCAAGCGCCGCAACAACAACCCTTGCCCACTTCAAGCTCCCCGCCTCCGCCCACCTTGCTGCCGCCAAAGAAAACCGTACCCTTGATATTGCGGCCTTGGCCCGCACCGTGCAGCATACCGTTGCTCCCTTTCCCTTTGCCTTGCTGGAAGGCTCCGGCGGAATCCTTAGCCCTTTGACGGAAACAGAAACCTTCCTCGATCTCGTCTGCCAGTGCCCATATCCTGTTATTCTGGTTGCCAGAAACACCCTTGGAGCCATCAACCAGACCCTGCTCTCCCTAGAAGTGCTGCGCCAGCGAGGTATAGCCGTGGCAGGCGTTATCATGAACCGCGTCTCCCACAATAATCCCTCCTTTAATGCCCAGCCCGCCACAGACGCTTCCGTAGAAACTGAAAATTCCGAAAAATCCACCGCTGCCCGAACAATACACAATGGCATATGCGAGGATAACAAAATCGCCATTCGCCGTCTGGCAAACCTCACGAACATGGTGGAACTTCCCTATATTCCGGGTTTTTCGCAGAGCGTGATAGATGCCGCCGCCTGGCAGTGCGCAGAAAAAATTCTCCTGCCCTTCATTGAAAAACTGATGCCCCTGGCCGCCAGCTCAGGAACTTCCTCAGTTTTTTATCCAACCTCGGAACCTTTCTCAGCACACACACTTGAAAACAGTAGCAAAGCAAATTCATACCCGGCATATTCCACTTCAGACACTCCCCCCCACGTAGACAAGGCAACAGCCAGTTCCGAAATTTCCGCACCTGCTACCCAAACACCACGATGCCTTGTTGAATTTGACAGGCATCACCTCTGGCATCCCTACGCCCCTGTCATGCAGCCCTCGAAAGTGTGGTCTGTGGCCCGCACAGAGGGAAACTATCTTGTTTTACACGATGGACGGCGGCTGCTTGACGGTATGGCTTCCTGGTGGTGCGCCATTCACGGTTACGGGAACATCGAGCTGGTAGAAACCCTGCAAACTCAGGCTGCGCGAATGTCTCATGTGATGTTTGGCGGCCTTACGCACGAACCGGCTGTTGCCCTTGGCGAAGCACTTTGCAAAGTAGTGCCTCAAGGGCTTGATCGCGTCTTTTTTGCAGATTCCGGCTCAGTTGCCATGGAAGTTGCCATGAAAATGGCCCTGCAATATTGGCACGGGCGAGGGCTTGCCAACAAAAGCCGTTTTATCAGCCTTGCCGGTGGATATCACGGCGACACGCTGGGCGCCATGAGTGTGTGCGATCCCATTAACGGTATGCATGCGCATTTCGCTAAAGTACTGCCAAAACACATCTTCGTTCCGCGCCCTTCCTCTCCCTTTGGGCAGGACTTTGACCCCGCTTCAATAGAACCCTTGCGCGCTGCCCTTGCTACGCACCATCAAGAATGTGCTGCCCTGGTTCTTGAACCTATTGTCCAAGGGGCCGGGGGCATGTGGTTTTATCATCCCCAATATTTGCAAGAAGCCCACGCACTTTGCCGGCAATACGATGTTCTGCTCATAGCGGATGAAATTGCTACAGGATTTGGGCGTACCGGGCGCTTTTTTGCCTCGGAATGGGCTGGTGTCACTCCAGACATACTGTGTGTCGGCAAAGCTCTCACCGGGGGCATGCTTACCCTTGCCGCCACTCTCGCCACAACCCAAGTGGCTGAAGGACTTTCCGCCGGCGGTGGCGTGCTCATGCACGGCCCTACCTTTATGGCCAATCCTCTCGCCTGTGCTGTTGCCTGTAAGAGCATAGAATTACTACAGAATTCACCATGGCAGGCTCGTGTTGCCACTATGGAAGCCGCACTCCGGGCGGGTCTTTCTCCCTGCCAAGGGCATCCTGCTGTTGCCGATGTCCGCACTCTCGGCGCCATAGGCGTTGTTGAAATGAAAGAACCTGTGCGGCAGAATGAATTACAAGCCTTTTTTGTAGATAACTACGGCGTCTGGATCAGACCCTTCGGTCGCCTTATTTATGTAATGCCACCCTACACCCTCACAGCAGCAGAGCTCAACAGGCTGACCTCCGCCATCTGCGATGCGGTTATGAAATTATGCGTATAGAATATGAAGAAATTACTGGATAATGGCGAAACACTGCACGGGCATTCGCGTTGCGTCTGCCAAGCCTTTTCAAAGTGAACTTGCTCTAATTTTTTACTGGATCACAGCACAAGGTAAGCTATGGGAATCATCATTTTTTGTATATATTCGCTGGTGTTGATGGGTGCGACGTTGTTTTTTTGCCGAACCAAAGCGAATGAAGAGAGCTTTTTTATCAACAGCCGCTCCAGCAGTAGCTGGCAGGTAGGGTTCTCAATTATAGCGTCCTGCGTGGGGGCCTCCGCCACCATCGGCACCATTGGCCTGGCCTTTGAGGCAGGAACGCCCGCCTTTTGGTGGCTTGGCACAGGTTCCGTGGGACTCGCTATCCTGGCTATATTTTTAGCAAAAAAAATTCGCCAGAGCCGGGCAAAAACCCTACCGGAACTCATGTCTGCTTTTTTTACACCTAAGGCCAACCGCATTGTTTCAATTATTATTGTCACTGCATGGCTCTCCATTCTGGCAGCCCAACTAACCGCCATGAGCCGTATTGTAGGTACCTTGACAGGATTTTCTCCTGGCATTGCCCTGCTGTGCGGCGGATTTTTAATTACCTTTCAAACTATGGCAGGTGGGCAGGCCGGCGTTATCAAGCTTGATCGTTGGCAAACCCTCCTTATTATAGCTGGCCTTGCGACTGTTCTTGGCTGGATGATGCAGCAGAACCCCGCAGGTTTGAGCAGTATTCCCATTGAAGCTGTAAATCAAAAATTCCCTTTATCGCGGCTTGCATATTACCTCATCATCCTTGGTGCGAGCTATGTTATCTGCCCCATGCTCTTTGGACGGCTTTTCAGCGCAAAGGATGAGCAGGCAGCTCGAAACGGCACTCTGGGTGCGGCCCTAGCCCTTGCCGCCATTTCCATTCTTATCGTTTCTATCGGGCTTGCGGCAAGAGGGTTTGTTCCGGCTGATACCGTGGGGGATGCCGTACTCACCACTGCGCTGCAATCCTTCCCTGCGTGGCTTGGCTTAACTGTTACTGTGGTACTTATGACTGCCATTGTCTCTGCCGCAGATTCTTGTCTTATCACCGTTGCCCTTATCTTTTCCAGTGATATCCTTGGAAAAAACGATTTGCGTACCTCGCGGTTTTGCATGCTGGCACTGATATGCGCCAGTATGCTGGTCAGCCTGATGGATAAAAATATTCTTGGATTTCTGCTCATGGCAAACGATATCTATGTATGCGGAGTGGTGGGCCCTGTCTTCATTGGCCTTATTCGCCCCGAGGCAACCGGGCGCTCCCCCCTGGTGGCGGTTGCCGTTGTGCTGGGCGGTACCTTGGGTTTGATTTCTTCCATTACAGAAATTACCTATCTCAGCTACGTCGGACTGGCCACTTCCAGTATCCTGACCCTTATTGGAACATATGTTTCCCCCAAACCCGTCATAGCAAGCAATTAGGCCAGGATATTTCATACAAATAGAGTTCGTTGCATCGCGCAACGAACTCTTTTTATGGATGAGGGCGAGGGCATCCGCGAAATACAGCATTTCGAAATTAAATTACATAAGGAAGGAAAATGCCTCTACCCCATAATGAGATAACACCAGAACACAATCCGCTCTTTACAGAGGAAGATGTTCTGGAAGCGATGCGGGAGATACCAGGCTACATTGATATAACCCCCGGAGACTTTCAGGTGATATTTGCCAAGGCCTATGAGTATGCCCGCAAAAAAATCCTGCACAGCGCCAGGGCTGGCACCTTCATGCGACAGCCTGCTATCTGTATTTTTGAGGAGCAGCCCGTTGCCGAGCTTATCGCGCTTTTGGATAAACACCAGATAGCCGGTGTTCCCGTGTTGGACGCTGGGGGGAAGGTAGTCGGTGTAGTTTCGGAAAAAGATATCCTCCGCTCTCTTGGGCGTAATACTCAAACAAAGCTTATGCATTTGGTGGCTGATAGTCTGGATACACCCTTTACTTTGACGGAAGAAGAACGCCGCCGGAGCCTGAAGCAGATCATGAGTTCTCCCCCTGTGACTGTCACCTCCGATACCTTATTGGAAGAGATAATCGCAATTTTTGATACCAGATCCATTAATCGGCTACCTGTGGTGGACGCTGAGGGAGCCCCTGTGGGCGTTATTACTCGTCATAATATAATCAAGGCATTTGGGAAACTTTTGTGAAGGAGTATTTTTTAAAAATGCGGGGAGTTTCAAAAGCCCCGCCGCTACCTGGAGCGCGGGAAATTCTTCTGGCTTTTCTTGGGAGCTGTTTGGCCCTCGGCTCCATTGCTTTTGCCCATGAACTATTTTTGAAGTCTGTGGGGCTTCCGTTTATTATGGCCCCTTTTGGAGCTTCATCGGTACTCGTTTTCGGCGCTTTTCGCAGCCCCTTGGCGCAGCCGCGTAATGTAATAGGCGGGCATATTATCTCTGCTCTTATTGGTGTGTGTGTATATCAGCTCGTGGGCGACGCTCAGGTTCTTGCCATAAGTATTGCCGTACCAACGGCAATTGTGGCCATGCATGTTACTGGCACGTTGCACCCACCGGGGGGAGCAACAGCCTTTGTCACTGCGGCCGGGGGAGCTGGCGTGCATGCCTTCGGTTTTTGGTATGTGCTTGCTCCATGCGCTGTAGGCAGCATCTCATTGGTAATTTTTGGGCTGCTGATAAATAACATCCCCAAAAAACAGCAATACCCACAGTTCTGGTAGAAATGATACCAAGTTGCAATCAAAGTGGTTCTAATATCCATTGTCTTTGAGTTAATCTCTTCACGGCATCTGGGGCTTGCTCC
>JAVBJS010000041.1:0-7744 GCA_031546885.1 Desulfovibrio sp. | reverse complement strand
TAAATAAGGAGAGCGTGTGGCAAGAGCAAGGAAAATGGTTTTTTTGCGGAGGGAGTGGACTCTTATGTCCTCGACCCAGAGCAAAAAAGGCATTTGACGCAGCTATTGACCGCGAACATGCTTATTTATGGATAAGTTCTAAGTAATAGGCTCATTGATGAATGAGTTTTCAGTAACTATACAAAGTACGGAGTAGCTATGAAAGAAGAACCAAATGTTATTGAACGAATTTTTGAAGTAATGCTGTTCAACGCCCGTTTTGTGACCATTATTGCGGTAATTGGATCCTTTGTTGCTTCCGTTGTCATGTTTATTAAAGGAACACTACAGGTTGTGAAAGGGGCCTACGTATTCTGGGGACAGCTTACCCATTTTAATGGTAGCGAAGGGCATGAGGCGGATTCACTCGTTGCAATACTTGTAACAAGTGTGGATAACTACCTTTTTGCAACAGTTCTTCTCATTTTCAGCATGGGGCTGTATGAACTTTTCATCAGCAAAATAGACCCCGCAAGCCGCACGCCCGAATCCCGCCCCAACTGGCTCAAAGTATCCAGCCTTGATGATCTCAAAGGCTCACTCGGAAAAGTTATCCTCATGATCCTCGTAGTAGCTTTTTTTGAGCATTCTTTAACCATTCAATACAAGAATGCCCTGGATTTACTTTTTCTCGGGCTTGGCATTTGCTTCGTTTCAGGAGCACTCTTCCTTACTCATGTGAAACATAAGCATGGCGAGAGCGGCGATGGCGGCGAATGACATTAGTCCCAACGTAATTTGAGGCCATTGCACAATGGCCTCTGGCAACTGCGCAGCAGATGACCGCAAGCGGACAGCGCAGCGTGCCTTTATTTCGAAGCAGCTTCTGCTTTGAAATCATTCAATAAAATTATGCCTTGCTGACATTTGGTTTTTAAGAGCCAACGAAATAGTGTTCATTGCATTGCACAATGGCCTCACTTCATGGGTGGCAGGTATTTTGTCGTTACCCCCCAAGATTCCGGGAATCTTATCATTTCATCATCGTCATCTAATTCGAGAAGGGCTAGCGGCTCTTTGAAATTCATTTCCACCTCTATGCCGCCGCCCTCTCTCAACATTTTTTCAAGGGCTGCATCCAGCTCTGCCCCTGATGCTGTGCGTGAAGGATCAGCTTCTGCAAGGATCTCAAGATACATTTCCCGCACCTCAGCCGGAGTGCTTCCCGCCATGCTTGCCTGCGCTTCAAAGAAAATATCAGTGAGAACTTTTGATTCCTCACGAAAGTATGCCTTTTTCAGGCGAGGGTTACTTCCGAGGTTCCAGGGACTGGGGGTGCCTTCGCTCTCTCCCACAAGCTCCAGCCCCAAAGCGAATGTTCCAAGAGTGTTATCGGCAATAAAGCTATCTTTCAGCGCAACAAGCGTTTTGCCATTGTGATTCGTGCCACTCAGGCTAATCTTTGCAGAAAGGTCAAGGGGGTTTTTGAAAATAGAAGTTGTCAGGCCCACCATCCTGCCCGCTGCTTCCAAGGTAGCCAAGGGAATGGCGAGATTATCCATAGAAGCGTTGAAAGTGAAATTTTGATCGGATATTTCGACACTGAAAAGAAGTTTGCCCAGAATAGATTCTGAAAGTGGTAACTCCTTTATGCTGGTAATAGCCAGCTTATTAAGAACAAAAGGCCGCTCTTTCAGCTTTGGCCAAAGCAAAGGAATAAATTTATCAAGTTCTCCCGAGCCAGTTGCCGTATTTTCAGACAATGCAAAAACTTCGTCAATAATGTCAGGTAATTGTATTGAATCTATAGATATGGAGTCAATGCCAAGTTTCTTGTCTGAGGAATTCGTTGTTATGCCTTTCCAGGATGACTTGCCTACGTTGAGAAGCGTCAGATCCGTCATGGTACAAGATTGTGTTTGCACCACTGTAGAGAGCTCTCCAATCGTTTGGGTAACATTATAATTAAGCATCTCCATCGAGCCAACTTTGATGGAACGAAAAAATGCCGCAGGCTGTTTTTTATAAAGCAAAGGATCATACTGCATATCCTTGAGAACAACGCTTTCAAGAGAAACGGTTTGTTCCAGCTTTACCCCATCTATCATGCCTGTATAATCAATTTTTGCGCCATACATTTCCAGGGAGTTCACCAAAAGCGTTTCGAGCGACTGGATATGAATGAGATCCGAGAGGGCAAACCCACTCATAGTCATGGAGTCCACCTCCATGCCAATGTGCAGCATTCCGACTTGCGGGGGGGAAGTGCGAAGTTTTCCAAGCACCACCTGTCGCTTCAGCAGGGCCACCTCCACAGTCTCTACATATACAGGAGGATTCTCCTTGGCGAGGTTGGTTTTGATAGTGGCTGCCAACCATTTTTCGCAGAGAGGTATACCTATGAAGGTTCCTGCCGCCAGAGCAATAACAACAATGCCAATTCCTATAAGTTTTCTGGACATGCAGGTAACTCCTTATCACTTGACCAGGTAATGTGGGAACGAATGCACTGCACAAGCTCTGGCAGCCCCGTACGAGTTTGCGCTGAGATGAAAAGGGCATCCGGGTAATTTTCATGCAGGGCTTCTTGCACTTCAAGCGGGGCGGCATCTATTTTGTTGAGCAGGAGAAGAAGGGGTGTCTCTGCAAGGTCAAGCTGCTGAAGAATATCCGTTACCGCTTTGATGTGCAGCGCTACTTCCGGGTTGGAGGCATCAGCAACGTGCAAAAGCAGATCAGCTTCTTCCAGCTCTTCCAAGGTGGCCCGGAAGGCTTCTATCAACTCCTTGGGTAAGCTTCGAATAAAACCAACAGTATCGGTAATGATAAGCTCACGCTCACTGGGAAAGCGCAGCCGCCGGGTTGTAGGGTCAAGGGTGGCAAAAAGTTTATCTTGCGTCATCACAGTTGAGCCAGTCAGCGCATTGAGCAGGGTAGATTTACCCGCATTGGTATACCCAACAAGGGAGGCGACAGGCAGATTTCCCCGTGTTCTCCGGGCACGAGCGTAAGAGCGTTGCCGCTGGAGATTTTTCAGTTCTTCCTTGATATGGCTCACACGGTCACGCAGACGGCGGCGGTCTGTTTCCAGCCGAGTTTCACCTGGGCCACGCCCGCCAATGCCCCCGGCAAGACGATCCAGCGCACGGGTTTTTCCCACAAGGCGTGGAAGCATGTACTGTAACTGCGCAAGCTCCACCTGGCATTTTCCCGCCCGGCTGGAGGCCCGCTGGGCAAAAATATCCAAAATAAGCTGCGTTCGATCCAGCACTCGCCGCTCAGTAATTTCTGTGAGATTACGAAGTTGCGCCGGGGCAAGCTCGCTATCAAAAATAATTAGGCCGGCATTGCCTTGCAGGGCAGCTACCTCCAACTCCGCAAGCTTTCCCTTGCCAAGAATAAGGGTAGGATTGACAGTGTGAACGCGCTGGGCAAGGGTGCCTACCACGGTTACGCCAGCGGAATCCGCCAGCTCTGCCAACTCCGCCAAAGAAGATTCCTGCTCAGGCCGTGACCGGGTGGAAACGCTGACCAAAATGGCCCGTCTCTCCGGCCCCTGCTGCCCGGCATTGATCCCAAGCAACCCTTTTCTGTTAAGCCGTACTGCTGACGAGTGGGCCTCGGCGCGTTCTCCCACATGCTCGTTAGTGGCGAGAGTGCGGGCAAGTTCTTCTTCCAGAGCGGATGTCTCTGCCGCAAAATCGGCGTCGGATGCGTCCCAGGCAACAGGTGGGTGTACCTGATGCATCTGCCCGCCAGGGTTTGGCGGCAACAGATGCGCCCGTTGGGTGGTGAGGGGTTCTCCCCACTTGTCCACGCAAAGCACCGCTATGCTGTCAAAACGCAAAAACAGGAGATCCATGAGATCTTCCTGCGTTAAGCCATCCGGCGTGAGGTGCGTATGCAAAAGACGTAAGCCCCGCAGACGCCCCGTTCCTTCACGAGAGCGCGGTAACTCTGGAATAAGAATACCGGCGGGAGTCCCCACCAGCACCATGGCAGGGCGTCCCTGCCGGTCTATAAGTAAACCCAATTGCCGGTTAATGGAACGCGAAAGGGCAGCAAGCTCTCGTGCCTGCTCAAGCGTGTAACCCCCAACAGCAGGGTACCGGCGGGTAAGTAGTCGTGAAAGGGCCTTGGTTTGACTTGGTTTAAGTCCCTGAGTGTTACCTTCTATTTTGGCGATGGAAAACCTCCTTTTCTGAAGCAATTTATCTGTGAAATGGTGTACTTGTCGGTTGCGCGAAATGTTAGGAAAGCGATACGCTGCGCGGGCGTCAACAGCTCCTTGGGCAGTTCAACTATTTCTAGATAAACTGCCCAAGAGCCTGTTTTTTACTTCATGGGAGGCAGATACTTTGTACTCACGCCCCAGGCTTCTGGAAGCCCTGCTGCGGGTTGAGTCAAGTCTGTAACGGGAATAGGTGTCTTGGGGTTAAACTCTACAGCAATGCCGCCGCCATCAGCTATCATTTTTTCAATGGCTGCGGCAAATGCTTTTTCCGGTTCAGTGCGCAACTGCGCCTTTGAACTCGCAATATTCTGCAGCAGCATTGCTCGTACCTGATCAGGACTGGTTCCCCCGTATGCAGCAAAGGCAACATTCAAGAGTTCTTTGGATTCCAGACTGAATTGAGCTTTTTTAACAAGTAAATTATCGGTCATTGTCCAAGGCATAAGGCCATCCTTATTATCCCCGGTCATATCCAGCGCCAAAGCAATGCGCCCTAAGTTGGTCTCTGAGATAAAACTATCCTTCAGCGTGAGATTGGGCTTGCCGTCTTTAAGAGTAACATTAACATCCAGATTTGCAAAAAGCTCCAAAGGTTTTTTGTAAATGGAATTTGCCAGATCCCCTAATGGAACCAGTTCTGTCAGAACAGCGGAAGGAATAACAAGCTTATCCATCTTTTTGCTGATAAAAAATTGCTGATCAGATATCTTGAAATTGAAAAGAAGCTTTTCCAGAGTGATTGGCTCAAGCCCAAACAGAGTCAGCGAAATTTTATTAAAAGCAACATTCTCCATACTAAGGGGCTGTTGCTTCAGCTTTGTTATCCACATATCTCTGAATTTTTCAATACCTGCCTGCGTAAGCTCCGGGCCAGCCGCAAGTGCTTTTGATTCTTCTATAATATCAGGGAAATGCATAGAATCCATCGTCATGGAATCCATGGAAAATTCTGAACCCATAACCTTGGCCTTTATGCCATGCCAAGAGGATTTGCCCATTTGCAGCAGGCTGATATTTTCTGTAGTGCCAGCCTGAAGCTGCATATTCAGTGAAAACAGGTCTGTTTTTTGATCAATGACATAATTGCTCGCTGCTGCAGAGCCAATTTTAATGGAACGGAGAAAAGCCGGTATCTGCTTTTTTTCATAGAAAGAAAGATCAAACTCAGTATTCTTCGCTGTCAGTGTGTCCACGGTCGCAACCTGAGTGATGTTCAGTCCGCCCATTGCACCGGAATAATCCGTCTTTATTCCTTTCAGTACCATGGAATCAATATGGACAGGCCCTGCCTTCTGTGCGTTCATAAGAATGCTGAGGCCTGCATCCAGAGTCCCAGAAGCAATGGTCATATTGACAGTAACTTCGTCCATATAGGGAATGGAGGTACGTAATTTTTCAAAGGTCGCCTGCCCCTTAAAGAAGGAAAGATCTACCTTTTCTACCTGTACCGGTGGCTTCATACCAGCAAGGTTTTCTTTAATTATAGCAGCCTGTTTTTTCTCATACATAGGTACGACGATGAATGCTCCTGCTACCAGAGCGCCTACAAGAACGGCTATACCTGTTACCAATTTTTTCGACATGCTGAAAGCTCCCTCAAAAAGGATTAGTTAAAGTGAAAATATCTATTTATTTTTCAGCAACATAGCGGGAAAATATTTTTCTGCGCGTACATCCAAAAGATAGCAAAATACTAAATATGCAACAATATCAGCGTACATGGGTTTGCATTGGCGCGGTTACTGGGGGTGGCTAGAGTCTCCCTAAGTAACCGCTCCTCAATTTTCTATTTTTTGACCAGAATATAGGTTGCCCCTTTGGCGTTGAGATACCCTGCAACATGTTCTGCCCGTTCACCTGGGCCACAGAAAAAGTCGGTACGGTTTCCTTTTATGGCTCCCCCTACGTCTTGTGGCAGCGTTAGCCCATTAAAGGGCACTGTCATGTTGCCATCTTTATCCGGCAGGGGAACAGTAAGGAAAACAAGCAAGCCATGTGGCAGTACCTTGCGGTCTGTTGCAGTGCTTACCCACGATGTGAGGGGGCGTCCCATGGCTCCGAGGGGGCCTTTTTCTGCTTCGCGGAAGAAGATATAGCTGGGGTTTTTATCAAAAAATTCAGCTTGCCGCCGGGGATTTTCTTTTATGCACTTACGAATGGAAGGCATATTCACATTATCCGGCGCAAGCAGGCCCTCATCACGCAAAACCCGTCCTAGCGGGACATAGGCCTGATTATTTTTAGCCGCAAACAGCACATGTGTTACGCTGCCGTCTGCAAAACGCAAGCGGCCAGACCCCTGAATATGTAAAAAAAAGGCGTCTGTTTCACTTGTTACCCATGCAATCTCAAGGCCGCGCCCGGCAAGGGCTCCCTTTCGATCAATGGCGTTGCGGGTATGGTACGGCACACCGCTTCGTAAATCTGGCGGAACGCGGTAAATCGGGTAATTGTACTTGCTGCTCTTGGTTCGACTAGCCTCAAGGGTGGGCTCGTAGTATCCGGTTATGCCAAAGTCCGGGCCAATGCGGTACCAGTTAAATTCCGTTGTTAGCAGAGCCGGGTTAGCATCCAGTTTGGGTAGCAGGGAACGCAAGTGCTGTAAAGTCGCCGCCATCTTGCCATACGTAAGCTGTAAGCCGGGCTGGTCAACAGCATTATTGTCAGCAGGGCGACCGGCGGCATGAGCAAGGCTTTGGCTGACGGCGAAATCCAGTTCACGCCAACTGGAAAGCCCTTGAGATTGCGGTGACATACTGCTAACAAGTTTAGCAGCCTCCCCCGCTGAAAGGCGCACAGCGCCCGCTTGGGTCATAGGCGTAAAAAGCTGAACGCCGCCTCCCCGCTTGGGTGATAAATCGCCCGTGGCGGATTGCGTACCAAGGGAACAGCCGCTCCCTACAATGGGCAGTAATCCGCATAATAAGCATAGCACCACAATGCGCGGTGATAAAGAAAATAAACCCATTCCAGCTCCATGGTTGAATAAATGAAGGGGATGCTCCCCCTTGGGGTTCTTTCCCCAACTTGAGTTCGTTGCACAATACAGCAAATTCAGTTTAGTCTTCCCTTAAAAAATCTTCCGAAGGCTCTTAAGAGCTAAATGCCAAGAGAAGACATAATTTTTATCGAATTATTTCAAAGCAGAAGCTGTCTTGAAATAAAGGCACGCCGCGCTGCTCGCTTGCGGGCGTCTGCTGGCGCATCCGCAGAGGCCATTGTGCAATGGCCTCACTTTTTTAACGCCGCTTGAAAAAACCCGTGACCACCTGCTTGAGGAGGGGGACTACGATGTCTTTTGTAACACCAGACCAGAATTTTTGCGATTGCGCTGCTTCACGCTGCTCTTCTTTTGCCGCCTGCGCCTTGAGTTTCTCCTGTTCCTTTTGCTGCGCAGCACGCTCTTTTTCCAGAGCTTTTTGTTCCTTTACGCTTATGCAGCTTTCAGGCTTTTGGCATAAAATTTCATAGGCGGAGGTGCGGTCACTGGCCTGAGAGTAATGCTGATATAGCAGTGAGGAGTGTATCATG
>JAVBJS010000120.1:0-50169 GCA_031546885.1 Desulfovibrio sp. | reverse complement strand
GCCAGGGATACCGATGCAACCCTGCACATAGCAAGCGTCCAGGTAGAATCTCACTATCCATCCTTCACCCCCTCTTTCCCGGCTCTGCATCTTTTTGAGCGGGTTCTCCACGAAGAGCACGGTATTCTGCCACAAGGGCACCCCTGGCTTAAGCCCGTGCGATTTTCCCGCGCAGATGGGCCGCCTGTGGGAATAACAGATTTCTATCGCATTGCTGGTACGGAAGTACACGAAGTCGCTGTTGGCCCCATTCACGCCGGGGTTATTGAGTGCGGTCACTTTCGTTTTCAATGCTTGGGCGAAGTCGTCATGCATCTTGAAATATCCTTGGGCTACCACCATCGAGGGATTTTACAACACTGCACAGGCACGCCCAGCACCCGCACCCTTGCCCTCATGGAAACCGTTGCAGGCGATAGCACTATTGCTCACACCTGGGCACATTGCACCCTCATGGAAGCCCTCAGTGAAACTCAGGCCTCGCCTCGAGGGCAGCTTTTGCGGGCCCTTGCCCTTGAGCTGGAACGCTTAGCCAATCACACAGGCGATCTCGGAGCCCTCGCCGGAGATACAGGTTTCCTCTCCACTCTAGCCTTTTGTGGGCGCTTGCGTGGTGACTGGCTCAACCTCTCCGCCCTTGTTTGCGGCAGCCGCTTTGGCAGAGGCTGGCTTTGCCCGGGATATTTTGGTAGTCCCTCTCTTCCCAACGGCGTACGCTTTGATATAGACAGCCATATGGCCCGCACCCTGCTGGATCGTATTCGCAAAACAGCTCGTGATGTTAAAGGGGCGGTGCAATTATTATGGGATTCCCCTTCCGTTATGGCACGGATGACAGGCACAGGCAGGGTCAGCACCGCTCAAGCCACAGCCCTCGGCCTTGTAGGTGTGCCCGCCCGGGCCTCTGGCCTAGCCCGAGACGTGCGTCACACCCATCCCTTATCAGATCTTCCCAATCCACCGCCCATACAGCTAATGAATGCGGCCCACTGTCAGAATGGGGATGTCCTCGCCCGCGCAATGGTGCGCAGCAATGAAACAGAAGTTTCCGCAGCGTTCTGCACGCACCTTGTCGAAATGCTGGCAGACGGCGCCAACAGTTCCCCCGAAGATATGCCGCCCCCCCCGGCTCCCACACAAAAGTCTCTTGCGCCCAATTCCATTGCCCTTGCTCTTACTGAAAGCTGGCGAGGCGAAGTTTGCCATATCGCCATTACCAATGACAGCGGCTCCCTCGCCGGGTACGAAATAATAGACCCCTCCTTCCATAACTGGATGGGACTGGCTATAGCGTTGCGACAGCAAGATATTTCAGACTTCCCCCTTTGCAACAAAAGCTTTAATCTCTCTTACTGCGGACATGATTTGTAAAAAAAGGGCTGAAGGAGTAATATGTTAGATATCTTTATTGAGCGTATACGCCAAAAGCATCGCACTGTGGAATTTCCTGCTGCCGCTCCTGCTCTGCCAGAGCGGTTTCGGGGCCGTCCAGAACTTTCAGATGCTGCCTTCGCAAGGCTCACGCCCGCAGACCAGGCTTCTTGTTTAACACTATGCCCCACAAACGCACTGGGCATGGATGCAGCAGGACTTTTTCTCGATATGGGGCTCTGCACCTTTTGCGGAATGTGTGAAAGTTTTTGCAGAACCTGCATGGCAGTGGAAAAGAAAACTGAAGGTGGCCCCACATTACCCATAACCTTCACCCGTGACTGGCGGCTTGGCTCCACCAGCCGTGAGGCACTGCTCCTGCGCTCTGGTACAACATCTCCGCCACCCATCGCCCCAACAACTCTCCTTAGCGGTGCTTTCAGCTACTCCTTGCGCCTCCGTCAGGTAACAGCAGCAGGCTGCGGAGCCTGTGAGGCAGACTTGAATGTCCTTACCACTGTTGTCTTTGACATCGGACGCTTTGGTATCGACTTTGTCGCCTCGCCGCGCCACGCTGACGCCATGGTGCTCACAGGCCCCTTGCCTCCCAATATGCAACTAGCTGTTCACAAATGTGAAACCGCCATGCCGGCACCCAAGATTATCATGGCTGTCGGCGCGTGTGCCATTTCCGGCGGGTTATTTCGCAACTCAGCTCAGGAAACAGCACCTGCGGGCAGCACTCCCCAGCTTGCCAAGGCGATCTCCCCCGTAAAGGAAACCTCTAAAAACTCACGCGACATTACTGGAGTGGCACCACATATAATACCAGACTTGTTTATTCCAGGATGCCCTCCCCACCCTTACACAACCCTTGACGCCTGGTTACGCTTTTTAGGACGCCCAACCCCCTAGTGTCGTCAAATAGGTTCTTTTGCCCTCTGTCAGCGTCAGAAAAACTTTTTCTTCCTTGGCAGAGAACAAAATATCTGCATTTGACGACACTACCCAGGGCCTCGGAAAATCCTTCTTGACTTTACATAAGGTTCAATAATAAGAAAACCAAGCTGGCTGGGAGTTGTACAAAGTAACTCCCAGCCTTTCGCTCAAGCATTCCCCTTAAAAATTAGTAGGGGCGAATGGTATCTTCCATAACCACATGCAGTGCAACGTATGCCTACAAAAAAAAATAAGCGGTTTTGTGATATTGCCGTAATCGGTGGAGCTTTTCGTTTTCCTGGCGATATTTCAAGCCCGGAGGATTTTTATCGTGCGCTGGCAGGTAAGCGGGATGCAGTGAGTCTTCTGCCCGAGGGAAGATTTTCACTTTCTCGCTATTTTAGCGCCGCCTCCAATCTGGCCGGGCGTTCATATACCAGAGCTGCGGGAACTATTTCCCTGATCAGGCATTTTGATCCGGATTTCTTCGGGTGTTCGCGGAAAGAAGCGCAAGATATGGATCCGCAGCAGCGCATGGCCCTGGAAATGACATGGGAAGCGCTGGAGCGAGGGCATATCCTTCCTTCATCTATACGCGGTGAGAATGTCGGAGTCTTCATGGGCGCTTCGGCTATGGATTGCAGCATGCGCAGCCATGACGACCCAGAACTTATTTCGCCGTACTCCATGACGGGCAGTACCCTTGGCATCATTGCCAATCGAATCTCATATTTTTTTGATCTGCATGGGCCAAGCTTTACTGTTGATACCGCATGTTCCTCTTCTCTCGTGGCCGTGCATCAAGCCTGTGAGGCCTTGCGTTCCGGCGATATTCCTCTGGCGGTAGCCGGAGGGGTTAACGTACTGCTTGCTCCCTATCCTTTCATTGGTTTTTCACGGGCGAATATGCTCGCGCCAGACGGGCGCTGCAAGGTTTTTGATGCCTCGGGCAATGGCTATGTGCGCAGTGAAGGCGGCGGCGTGGTTATCTTGAAGCCATTGAGCAAGGCAATGGCGGATGGTGATGGTATTCTTGCAGTTATTGCCGGATCCGGCGTTAATTCCGATGGTCGAACCAATGGTATTTCCCTGCCGAACGGAAAGGCTCAAGCAGCGCTGTTGCGCAAAATATACACAGGGTTTGCGTTAGATCTCAACAACCTTGTGTATGTGGAAGCACATGGGACAGGTACGGCGGTCGGCGATCCCATCGAGGCTTCTGCCCTTGGCGAGGTGCTTGGCAAGCCGTTGCAAGCGGTGCGCAATCTGCATGTAGGGTCAGTGAAGGGTAATATCGGGCACCTTGAGGCCGGGGCAGGCATGGCAGGCCTGATGAAATCCATATTGACGCTGCAAAGCGGCAAGATTTTTCCTAATCTCCATATTACTGAACTGAACCCGGCTATTGATTTTACCGGGATGAATATCACTGTCCCCACAGAACTTACGGATTTGCCCACAGCCAATGGCAATGAGCTTATTGGAGTCAATTCCTTTGGCTTTGGCGGTACCAATGCGCATGTGGTACTGCGAAAGGCTCCGCCCCCGCCCAAAAGCAAGCTCTCCCGCCACCGTGGAGACAAGCTCCCCCCTCTTTTTCTATCGGCCAAAAGTCAAGCGAGCCTGTGTACACTGGCCGAGCGCTATCTTGAAGTGCTACCTTCCGCTGAAAATATTGAGCGGTATGATATAGCAGCAAGCACAGCATTCTCGCGTGACCACCTGGATATACGCGCCGTTGTTTTTGGCGACACCACGGAAGAACAGGAAAAGGCCTTGCGCAAGCTGACGCTGCGTAGGGATGTTCCTGCGATTAAAGCTGTGCGAGAACCTGCGTCCGGTACGCGCTCCGGGGTCTTTGCCTTTTCCGGGAACGGAAGCCAATATTTGGGAATGGGCCGTGAGCTACTGCGTGATGACGCGGTTTTTCGAGAAGCGTTGGAAAAGGTAGATGCCCTGCTTCTTCCCTTGCAGGCTTGGTCGTTGCTGGATGTTTTAGCGAATCCACACCAGCATGAAGAAGAATTTGCGGATCCTGCGCAAAGTCAGCGTCTGCTATTTGCCATGCAAGTAGGCATTGTCACTTCGTTGCAGGCCAGGGGCCTTGAGCCGGCGGCTGTTATCGGGCACAGCGTGGGTGAAATAGCTGCCGCATGGGCAGCGGGGGCCTTGAGCCTTGAGGATGCGGTAAAAGTTCTTCATGCCCGTAGCACCTCACAGATTCCCTTGCGGAATCGGGGATCCATGGCGGTGGCCAATATTGATGAGGCCAAAGCCAAAGAGTTACTTGAACCATATAACGGTAAAATCGCCGTTGCCGCTGTGAATGCAGACGCATCGTTGACGCTCTCCGGTGAAAGTGAAAGTTTGCGAGCTATTGTTGCAGAATGCAAACGGCGAAAGTTGACAGCAAAAATGCTGGAACTGCCGTACCCCTTTCATAGCAGTTTCATGGATGTTGCAAAGGCAGGCTTACTCACAGCCTTGACCGGCATAGCCCCAAAACGCCCTAAAATTATCTTCTATTCCACTGTATCCGGCAAGCGCGTGCGCAATGCCAGCTTGGGAGTGGACTATTGGTGGAAAAATGTGCGGCAGCCCGTATTGTTCCGTGATGCCGTCAACTGCGCTTTTGCAGACGGGTTTCGCCTTTTTCTTGAGGTAACACCCAACGCGGTACTTGGGTCATATCTGCGCGATATTCTGGGTAAAAAACGCGAGGCTTTTTTTGTTGGAGCCACGCTTAAATCCAAAAAAGAAACAAGTCTGGAAGGGGTCTGGCAAAATGCCTGGGAAAATGGCTGGACGCTTGATTTACAAAAGCATTTCCCCTTTGCCCATACCAAACGCGCTCTGCCGACGTATCCCTGGAACCGGGAATACCTATGGGCAGACAATACACCTGAGGGGCGGGAATATCTCACACCAGAAAGGCTGCATCCGCTTTTGGGCTGGCAGTGTGCTGGTGCAGCACCGATGTTTCAAAATACCATCCATCTGGCAGACTATCCCTGGCTTGCGGATCATGCTGCGGGGAATGTAACGCCATATCCGGCGGCGGCCTTCATAGAGAGCGCTTTGGCGGCGGCCAAAGTTTTCCCGGGCGAGCGACGAGAGCTTGAACGTGTTTCCATAACCCGTCCCTTGAATTTTTCCACAGATACAGCAAAGGTGCTGCGAATCGGCATTGACAGGGAAGACGGCGGTTTTGTGCTGGAAGCCCGTGAACATATGAGTGCGGAGGCGTGGAGCGCCTGTGCCAAAGGGCGCATCATTGCAACTGCGCCGGGGCCTGTACCGCAAAATCTGGCTATATCCTCCCCTGCCGCTTTCGGCACGGAAGTGCCTGGCGCAGAGGTATATACCATTTCTGAGCGCTTTATGATGCGCTATGGTGAGGCCTTTCGCACAGTAAATCGGGTCTGGGTGCGTCCACATGCCTCTCACCCCGAAATTCTGGCGGAGCTTGGCAGCGCGATTCCTGAGAGTTGCGAGGGTATGCTTATTCCACCAACTCTTCTGGATGGAGCTTTTCAAACCTTATTTCTGCTTCTTGGCAAGAGCGACGGAGAACAGCGGCAGGCCTACCTCCCGGCAGCCTTTGAGCGCGTAACCCTTTATGCTGCGGGAATCCCCAAGTTCGCAGTGGCACGTCTGGATAAAACAAGTACCCGCTCTGTACTGGCCTCTTTCCAGCTCTTTGATCAAGACGGTAAAGCTCTGCTTTTTCTCAAGGGCTGTCGCTTTCGCCGTGCATCCTGGCTTGAGAGCAGGCAGGTGCCTTCGTCTGCGTATGTTCACAAATTAAAAGCGCTTCCATGCAGTAACCATATCGAGACTCCAGGCATAGCCGACGGGTCATGTGAGGCTGGCACCCTTGAAGGGCTTGCCGTGCAAACCCTGGTGGATGCAGCCGCACCCCAAATCAGAGATAATGATGCTATTCGGGCGGCCCAAAGCGAGCGCGATATTCCCGCGCATCGTTTTTTACAATTTGTCGCCCTTGAGGCCATGCACGAAACAGTATTTTCTTTCCTTACCGAGGGAAAAGGCGGGGCAACAGAAGGAACAGTTGGAGAAGGGGCGGGGCAAAGCGCGTTGGCAGATTGCCGCGATTTAATGCAGAAAGGGCTACTGGCGCCTTCTGCTGAGCCCTGGTTCAGACACATGCTTGAGCGGCTGACCGGCGCGGGACTTGCGGTTAAGCAAGGGGAAGGCTGGACTGTAACATCTCGACATGACAGGCCAAATCTTTTGGCTGTCTGGTGCTCTCTCTTACAAAACGCCTCGTACTGCCTGTCTGAAACGGCCTTGCTGGCGCATTTGCTGGTTGTTGGACGGAAGATTCTGATGGGGGATTTTGCTGACAACGAAGAATCCATTTTGCCGTCGCGGCTGGTTACGCAATATTTCGATTCTTCAGTTTGGCTGCGCCCTCTGACGGACGCTATTGCAGCTTGCTTGAAAAAAGTTATCGCACACGCGGGAAGCTCACAGGCAGTTGAAATATTGCAGGCATCCCACACTTCCAGCGGGCTGCTGACAGCTCTTCTTCCGCTGCTGGAAGAGCATGAATGCCTGTGTACCGTGGAAGAAAAAAATGAAGAGACAGCGCGGAGCAACTCCATTCTTTTCAGTCATGCTCCCTTTGTCCGGTTTGAGCCATATACGCTCGATCCCTCCAGTGCATCCAGTGAGCACGGCGCGAGCGATAAGCGTTATCACCTTATAATATTATCCTGTTCCTTGCATGCAAAGCTGAATATAGCGGCAGCCCTTGCGCAATACCGCTCGCGCCTGCTTCCGGGCGGCTTTGTGGTGCTTGCGGAACACACTCCGAGTCTTTTTGCGGATTATGTGCTTGGGGCCAGGCCTTCGTGGTGGGCCGCTTCTTTGGATGTGGAAAATCCGGTATCGCGTCTGCAGGAATATGAATTTTGGGAACATGCCCTGACGGGTGCGGGCTTTGAACAGGTAGAAGCTGTCAAGCCTGATGATACTCAAGAAGACCCCGGATTTTTACTCATTGGGCGCAATCCGGCGAGTGTTTCTGTTCAGTCTTGTGTGGAACAACCGGCAGGACACGCCGACAGGCAATTTTTGCTGGTGAGCCGGAATCAGGGTACGCAAAGCGCCCTTCTGGCAGATCAACTTGCTGCCGCTTTTCATGCGCGGGGTATTGCTACCTTTCAAACCCGTCTTGACCGGGAAAGAGACTATGTTCTGGAAGAGATTCCGGCAGCGCTGAAACAAAACGGCAATCTGGAGATTGTATATCTTGCCGGATATGACACCCAAGAAGAACTTTCGGCTCATGATATGCTTTTTTTTCAAAAAGGTTCTCTGGCGGGACTTGCAGGGCTTTTGCACGGAGTGGAAAACATTCGCCAGGATGAGCGGCTGTCGCGGTTGTGGATTGTAACCGGGGGAGCGATGTCGGGCGATGTAGCGGCAGCGCGCCCGGTAGTTTCACAGGGAGCGACGGCTGGTTTTGGGCGTGTGCTTGCCAATGAAGGGCGTCCCCTGGATGTGCGTTTGCTGGATATTCATGGCGACATTCATGGGGCCGATTTTGAAAAAAACTGCTTTACCGGAATGTTATATGAAATCTTGCAGCCGCATCAGGAACGGGAAATTGTTCTGGCAGGTGGCGTGCGCTACGTGCCGCGCTTAAGCAGGCTGAATATAAAGGAGACAGGCGGCTCTGTTGGCGAGATTGTTCCCGCAGAAAGAAGCTTTTTGGCCTTTGACGCCCCCGGCAGATTGCAAAATCTGCACTGGAAAAAGGATCACTTGATAGAACCGGAAGCGGATGAGGTTTGCATTGCCGTGCGTTATGCCGGGTTAAATTTCCGGGACGTTATGTGGGCCATGGGACTTTTGCATGATGAAGCCCTTGAGAACGGATTTTCCGGGCCGGGCCTTGGCATTGAATGTTCCGGGGTTATTGTTTCCGTGGGCAGTGGAGTTACGGGCTGGTTCCCTGGTGATGAGGTTGTCTGCTTTGCCCCAGCCTGCTTTAGCACTCATGTTGTAACAAAAGCTTCAGCTCTGGCTCGTAAGCCGTCCAACATCAGTTTTGCTGAGGCGGCTACCCTTCCTGTTCCCTTCATTACGGCATGGTACAGCTTAAAGCATATTGCCCGAATGCAGCCCGGCGAGTCGGTACTTATCCATGGCGCGGCCGGTGGTGTGGGACTTGCTGCGGTTCAGATTGCAAATATTTTGGGCCTTACCATCCACGCTACAGCCGGAGCTGCGGAAAAACAAAATTTTCTGCGGGCCTTGGGCGTAAAGCATATTTATTCCTCACGTTCCCTTGATTTTTCCGAGCAGGTACTCGCGGCAACCGGCGGGCGCGGTGTAGATGCTGTGCTCAATTCTCTTTCCGGTGAGGCTATAAGCGCCGGTCTTGCTACACTGCGGCCCTTTGGGCGCTTTATCGAGCTTGGCAAGCGCGATTTTTATGCAGATTCCCCCATGCGCTTGCAGCCCTTCAGCAATAACCTCTCATATTTTGGTGTCGACGTGGATCAGTTACTGATTCACCAACCGGATCTGGCCCAAAAACTTTTTGCAGAGTTGATGAATCTTTTTGTTGAGAGCAAGTTAACGCCCTTGCCGCATACGGTATATCCTGCGGGTAAGGTGGTTGACGCCTTTCAGACCATGCAGCAAGCGGCACACATCGGTAAAATTGTGGTGGCGCTTGAAGATGCCCCGGCCCTGGTCACAACTACCCGGTTCAGCCACAGCCAGCGCATGAATCTCACGGCAGCAGGAACCTATCTTATTAGCGGAGGTTCCAGCGGCTTGGGGTTGGCTTCGGCTGTTCGATTGGCAGAGCGCGGGGCAAAACATCTGTTACTTTTAAGCCGAAATGGCGCACAGGATGACGAGAGTCAAGCGCTTATTGCCGAGCTTGTTCAATCCGGCGTGCAGGTTGTTGATGCAAAAACCGATGTTTCCGACGCAGTAGCCCTTGGGCGCTGTTTACGAAAACACCTTGCCCAGATGCCCCCCTTACGCGGGGTTATTCATGCGGCTGCGGCGCTGGACGATGGGCTTATCAGCCGTCTTACTCCGGCCAGAATTAAAAATGCCTTGGCAGCGAAGAGCCTTGGAGCCTGGAACCTGCACATGGCGACGCAATCGTATGTTCTTGATTTTTTTGTGCTGTATTCTTCCGCCACTACCCCCTTTGGAAATCCGGGGCAAGCCAGTTATGTTGCCGCGAACTGCATGGTGGAAACCCTTGCCGATTGGCGGCGCAAAAACGGGCTGCCGGTTCAGGTTATTGGCTGGGGGCCCATTGATGATACCGGCATGCTTACACGTAATCCCAAGGCTCGGCAGATGCTCCTGAAAAGTCTGGGAGTCAGCCCCACCCGCTCACAGGCGGCTCTTGACTGGCTGGAATATTGCATTACAAATAACGTTCATGCCAGCCATTATTTTGGGCTTGACTGGCACAGCCGGGCTGATCTGCCGGTGCTGAGCACACCACGTTTTTCACTGCTGCGCCCATATATAGAAAAGGAGCAGGCGGAAGGATTTTCCCTGGAGGACATCCGCTTGCGTCCACCTGCCGAGGCCTTACAGATTATTATATCAATATTGCTTGAAGAAATCACTCATGTCTTGCGCTTGCCCGATAATAAGCTTACACTCGACACCACACTCGCATCACTGGGGATGGATTCGTTGATGGGAGTGGAACTTTCCCTCGCAATAGAGCAAAAATTCAAACTTGAAGGGTATGCCTTACCCTTGTCAACAAAGACGACAGCGGCCGATCTGGCTGATTCCATTTATGCTGTCCTTGTTGGTAAAAAAGGTGAAGCCATTAGCGACGAAGAGTCTCAGGCGGATTTGCTCGAAGCGCTTGTACAAAAGCACGACGTGCACCTTTCAGACACGCAGCGTAAAGGAATATTGAAGACAATTTCCAAGGAATAGGCATGAGTAATAACTGGCTGGCAGGCTTGCCTACCGGTGCGGCGGAGATGCGTGAATACCTGCAAAATAACTTGGCAGGTGCGGAAAAAAACCAACGAACACGGTCGGAATATCCTGCCGTGCCGGAACGCTTTGGCAAATTTTCAGAGCTGCCTGACTACAAACAGTTGCAGGTGCAAAGAACCATTGCGGAAAAAATGAATATCATGGATCCATTCTTTGTCTGCCACACGGCCATAGCCAAGGCCCGTGCCCAGATTGGCGGGCAGGAATTTCTGAACTTTGCAACCTATGATTATCTTGGCCTGAACGGGCACCCGGAAATCAATGCCGCCGCGGCCAAAGCCACGGAACTGTATGGAACCTCCGCTGGTGCCAGTCGCTTGGTGGCAGGCGAGCGCCCCCCACACGGAGAGCTGGAAGCCGCCCTTGCAGACTTTTACGGTACAGAAGATGCCATTGTCTTTGTTAGCGGGCATGCCACCAATGTCTCTACCATATCTACCATTCTTGGGCCAAGGGACGCCGTGTATCATGATGCACTGGCGCACAACTCCATCATTCTTGGAGCGGTACTTTCTGGAGCAACCCGCTACTCTTATGCGCACAATGATTGCGAGACGCTGGAACAGCTCTTGCGCCAAACCCGCCATAAGCATGAGCGTGTCATTATTGCCACGGAAGGGCTTTTTAGCATGGACGGAAGTGTTGCCCAATTGCCTGAGCTTGTGAAACTGAAAAAAGAGTATGTCTGCTTTTTAATGGTGGATGAGGCTCACTCCATGGGAGTGCTGGGGCAAACAGGTCGCGGAAGCGCGGAGCAATGCGGCGTTGCATCAACAGACGTGGATATCTGGATGGGTACCCTCTCCAAAACCCTCTGTAGCTGCGGTGGATTTATAGCCGGTTGCACGCAGTTGATTGATCTTTTGAAATTTAAGGCTCCCGGATTTGTGTATAGTGTGGGTATCTCACCTGCTCTTGCGGCCGCTTCCACAAAAGCCCTTGAATTGGCCAAACGGGAAACTGAGCGTACAGAGCGTATTCAGCGGGTTAGTTCTTTCTTTCTTAAAGAAGCGAAAGCACGGGGCTTTAATACGGGCTATGCCGAAGGCTACGCCATCATTCCTATTATCGTGGGTAATTCCCTTGTTGCCGGAATTTTATCGGGAGCGATGTTTAAACGTCAGGTCAACGTGCTACCCATTATTTACCCGGCTGTGGAAGAAGGGCTGGCCAGACTGCGCTTCTTTCTCTCTTCCGAGCATACCGAAAAAGACATTACCACGGCCCTGGATATAATGACCGAGGAACTCCCCAAAGTAGAAAAGAAGTTTAGGTAAGGTGTATGTTCTATTATGCTGCTTTCCACAGCAGTATATTATTTTAGAAAAAGCCAAACTACATACTCTATTTTTTACTTGCGAATTATATTTTTTACGGAGTAGTCATGTCGTTTGTGTCTTTTGTTGACAAGGTCTACCCTATCAAAAAAATGCCCAGGTGGTTGGTTCGCTCCTATGAGATTATTGTTAAAAAGTGGCGTACATTTAGTGAGAGTCGGCATTGCCTGCACCCCACCAGATGTACGTGGCGAATTGTAAAAAAACGAGGAAAGTATACATACACTGTTATTACCGCTGTTTATAATACCTCTAAATATTTAGACGACTATTTTAGATCAATTACACGACAGTCGCTGGATTTTAAGAAACACATCCAGCTTATTCTGGTGGACGATGGGTCTACCGACAATTCTGCGGCTATTATCAGGAAGTGGCAAAAATCATTTCCCGCAAATATTACCTATGTTTACCAGCAAAACCAGGGGGCAGGCTGCGCCCGAAATGCGGGCTTGGCCTTGGCAAAAAACCAATGGGTTTGCATGATAGACAGTGATGACGTTGTGCACCCAGACTATTTTTATCAGGCAGACAGAGTATTACAAAAATACGCTGGAGCAAATGTTAATTTGTTATGCTGCCGACAAATTACCTATTATGAAAAAGGTAATAAATTTGTAGACGATAGGCCATTTCGCCTTTTTTTTGCGGAAAACGAAGCAATTCGCTCCCATAATGACCTGCAAGACTACATGCATTTCGCAGTTAATTCCGCATTTTTTTCCCTACAAGAACTGCAAAAACAGAAAATAGCCTTTGTGGATGCCAACTGGGTATCCTTTGAGGACGGTGACTTTGTATTGCGGTATCTTGGTGATACCACTCGCGGAATAACTCTTTTTTGCAGGGAGCCAATATATTATTATAGAAAGCGTGCCGATCAGAGTTCCTATATCGATCAGGTGTGGACAAAAAAAGAATTCTTTATTGATATGCTTGAAGAAGCCTATCTCGGTATTTTAAGGTTTTATAAGGCCAAAAATTCCGTTATCCCTCAGTTTGTTCAGAATTCAGTGTTATATGATATGTCGTGGCGTATTAAAGGCGTTTATTATTCTCCGCGAAGAGTTACTGTATTGTCAGCGACGGAGCGTGAGCGATTTTTAACACTGTGTGATGAGATATTTTCTTATATTGACACTGAGGTTATACTCAATTTTTCTCCATTATTAAGTAAATTCTGGTATTTTTTTCAAATAGGAACAATTAATTGCTTTAAACATGAAGCCCCAGACTGCCAATTTTGCTACATTGACAGTCATGATGTTCAAAAAAACTTGATTCGGTGCCGTTATTATAGCACTACACTCAATGATGACAAGGGTGACATTTATTTTGATGGAAAGGTTCTTGCGCCTGTGTACGCTAAAACAATCCAGAGAGTTTTTTTAGAAAGAACCTTTATCTATGAGCGTCATCTTTGGGTGCATCTTCCTGCTCACTCAGAAGCGAGAATGACTTTTCGGATTGGAGACCGTGAACTTACAGTTTATTTGGGGGGCACTCAGTACAAAGACCCTTCCGTTGCGGATATTCTTCGTTATTTTACACGAGTTATGAGAAATGTCTGTCTGCCGACTCCTTCCGCGCCCTGGATACTGATGGATCGCGATATTCAGGCAGACGACAACGCGGAGCATTTTTATCGCTATCTTGCTGCAAACCATCCTACACGGGATATTTATTTTGCCCTGCGTAAATCATCCCCGGACTGGGAACGTTTGCAAAAGGAAGAATTCCGTCTGTTAGATTTTGGTACGCCTGAATTTGAGCGCACACTTCGCCAGGCAGGAAAGCTTATCTCTTCGCATATGGATCACTATATTGTCCAATATAGGCCAGGTATTCTTAAAGGAAAGCATTTCGTTTGCCTACAGCACGGCATCACCAAACATAATCTATCTCACTGGCTTAATAGCAAAAAAATTGATTTATTTGTTACGGGAACAGAGGCGGAGACGCGATCTATTGTGGAAAATGGGAGCCCTTATATACTCAGTGCCAAGGAAGTTGTAAAAACAGGATTTGCTAGGCATGATGCGTTGCTTTCGCTCTCACAAAAAGCACGCCCCGCGTCAAAAAATATTTTGATCATGCCTACGTGGCGAGATTATTTGACCGGTGCAAGGATTGGCAAGAGCCATGAAAAGGTGCTCCTGCCGGAATTTTACTCTTCGACATATGCAAAGGCTTGGCTTGGCCTATTGGGATCTGCAAAACTCAAGTCACTCGTGCAGAAGTATGGATTTGCGATTCAGTTTTTCCCGCATTTTGCTATGCAAGGGTACTTTAAGGACATCATGATTGATGATTCCATTACAGTAGTCACGCATAGCTCTACCCGCATACAAGAATTATTCGTTGATGCTACGATGATGATTACGGACTATTCTTCCGTTGCTTTTGAAATGGCCTTTTTGCGTAAGTCAGTTCTGTATTATCAATTTGATGTCGCAGATATTTATAATGGAGAGCACCCGTATACCAAGGGATATTTTGACGATGCGCGGGACGGTTTTGGGCCGGTTGTGGACACGGAAGATGCACTTCTTGACGAATTGGAAATTCTGCTGGCTCGGCAAGGGGCGCCTGCTCCGCAATACCTCAGCCGCATGGAAAGTACCTTTCCTATTCGCGACGGACGTAATTGTGAACGAATATATAGCGCTATTTTCAACATGGATTCTCCAAATTTAGCTTGAGCAAGGCATCTCCATTTAGAGTTGTTGCACAATGCAACGAACTCTGGCGATTACCAGAGGCCATTTGCAATGGCCTCATTTAGCGACAATAGTCAAAAAGAGGGCATCTCATTTCGCAAGGTGAAGAGTTTCTTTGGGCTGCCTAAAAGACAAGCGCGCATCGATAAAAGAAGTGGCAAAGGTTATTTTTTTACCCAGAGCATAGATCCATGGCAGGAATACATGAAAACAGTAATAACATACGGCACTTACGACTTGTTGCACATTGGGCACATCAATATGCTTAAGCGCTGTCGCGCTTTGGGCGACCGGCTTATTGTAGCGCTTTCTACAGACGAATTTAATTTGAAAATGAAAAGCAAAATTTGTGTTCAGCATTACCCTGAGCGTAAAGAAATATTAGAATCACTACGGTGTGTGGATCTTGTCATTCCTGAGGAAAATTGGGAGCAAAAAGTGACGGATGTTATTACGTATTGTGCCGATATATTTGTTATTGGCGATGACTGGGAAGGCAAATTTGATTTTTTGAAAGAACAGTGCCAGGTCGTTTATTTAAAACGAACCCCCGGCATTTCCACAACTGTGCGCAAGAATCAAATAGTACAGAAATTTAGCATGGGGACGGAATAATGTTTGTACTCAAGGTTTATGCCTGCCTATTGCACGGAGTGGGGCTTCTTTATCAACAACGAAAGCAATGGGAGACTGCTATCACTTTGCATAACAAAGCAATAGCGGTAAATTCTCAATACTCGCTGGGTTGGTACAGTCTCGGATTTTGTTATAACAAAACAAAACAATGGACTGAGGCTGAGCGTTGTCTTCGTGCTTTTTTAGCCTTAAACGCAACGCATGCCCTTGGGCAGTATCGTCTTGGTGTTGCGCTTGAAAAGCAAAGCAAATGCCAAGATGCCATTCAGTGCTATACAAAAAGCATTGAGCTCAGCAATGGAAAGCCGGAGAAGCGTTTTTATGAGCACCGTGCTGCATGTTTAAAGACAGTAGGGCAGCGGGATAAGACATTAAGCGATTACCGCGACATGATCGCTTTACACCCCAAAGACCCGTCCGGCCATGCGCTTCTCGTTGAGTCTCTCAATAAATACGGTTTGTGGTGGCAGCTCATTGAGGCTATAGAGCCATATATCGCGCTTCAGCCAAACAACGGAAACAGCCACCGGATACTCGGCAATGCGTGTATGCGTATGAAGCGTTTTCCGGCGGCAGCACAGGCATTTGCAACCGCAGGAACTTTTTTGCCAGATAATGCTGAGCTACCGCTCAATGCTTGCTATGCATACACGCTGGCTGACAACGTACAGGCGGCGGATAAACAGTACCAAAAAGCATTGCGTTTACTGCCAAAAAACAGTGAATACCACCGTTTCGGCATAGGGGCCTTTTTTCAGAAAAAAGGGCTATGGACTGAGGCGGCAGAAGCGTATACCAAGCAAGTGCAACTCTCTCCGGTGGACGCAGAACTGCACTATCGCTTGGCGTTGTCGCATGACCGGTGCTACCGCTGGGCAGAAGCGGCAAAAAGCTATCACGCTTCATTGCAGCTTGAGCCCTGGCAAGCATATCGCTATTACCGTCTGGCGTGTGTTTGCGAAAGGGGGGGGGATGCTGCTGGCGCCATACGTGCTTTCCGTGCCGCTTTAGAAATCAAGACCAATAAAGAGTGGGCGTATCGCCTGGGATATGTGCTTGATTTTGCCGGCAGGCATCAGGAGGCTTGCGAAAGTTATTTGCTCTGTTTGGAAAATAATGAGTATCTCACTGCATTTGCTGAATCTTTGAGGAATACGCCCGCAGCGGCTGATGGCATGGCAGAAAAAGAAGATTTTTTGCTAGTGACCTTACAGGAAAGCATTGCACGCGATGCAACGCAAGCCTCTTCGCATGGCAGGGCTGGAGATCGGTATCGTCTCCATCAAAATTGGACTGAAGCCGCCAAGGCCTATCAGGCTGCTCTTGACCGGAGCGAAAGCTATTCTCCGGCGCTTTTTGGAAATTTGGGCTTTGTGCTGGCGATGGCCGGCAGATATCAGGAGGCTTGCCTCGCTTTTCGTGAGTTACAGCAAATCAAGCGGCCTCATGCAGTTGGTGATCTTACTCCATATATGAAGAATGTGGCGAACTGGAGCAGAACTGTCTATTTAGAGTACTTGGAAACACTGCCTATCCGTAGCAATGTGATTCTCTATGAAAGCTACCGCGGCGTAGAAATGAGCTGCCATCCCTATGCGATCTTTCAACAACTTATGGGCGATTCGCGCTATAAGGATTACTTGCATGTATGGGTTTGCGCAGACAAACAGATCATCCCAGAGTATCTTTTGGCTCTACCCAATATTATCTTTGTCACTCCCGACACCGACCTGTATTTACGCTTTTTAGCTTCAGCAGCATACCTTATAAATAACTCTACCTTTAAAGATTATTTTATACGGCGCGATGGTCAGAAATATCTGAACACATGGCATGGTACCCCGCTCAAAACGCTTGGAAAAGATGAGCGCTCAAGCTTCATGGCGCTCAAAAATACTACGCGTAACTTTCTGCATACCACACACATGATCAGCCCTAACAGGCATACAACGAACGTGTTATTGGACAGGTACGATATCGGCCCCATCTATGCCGGGAAGATGGCCGAGCTGGGCTCACCACGCCTTGATGTCATGCTGACACTAAGTGAGTGCAAAAAGAAACAGTTGCGCGATAAGTTGAACCTGCCGGAAGGGTTGCCTGTTGTGCTGTATGCCCCCACTTGGCGTGGAATATGGGAAAGTGCTGTTTTTAATGAGCAGAAGACGTACTCTGACCTACAGGCACTCACAGCACTGCCATGTGTTATCATTTTTAGAGGCCATCAGCACATTGAGGAAAAATTACGCGAAATGGACTTGCCCGTGCGTATTGCCGGGCGTGATATTAATACTTCAGAGTTGTTGTCGATAACAGATATTTTAATTACAGATTACTCCAGTATTTTCTTTGATTTTTTTCCTCTGCGCCGTCCGGTACTATTTTATGTCTATGATCACGAAGAATATGCTGCAACACGCGGACTATATTTTTCTTTTGATGAGATCCCTGGGGATTTCTGTGTGACTCTTGAGGATCTATGCCATAGTTTAAGGCAACATTTAGATGGTGCAGGGGATAAAAAAGTCAACAACGCAATATTGTCACAATTTTCAGCGCAAGAAGATGGTCATAGCAGTGCGCGCTGTGTTGAGTTTCTCTTCAACGATGCTACAACATATTGTGTTAATACGCAAAAAACTAATCATGCAATAGTATTTTATGGTGGTGGATTTAGCCCTAATGGAATCACTGCATCATTGTTAAATTTATTACATGCACTTCCTGAGAAATATACCTGCTATGTTACAATTAATCCTAATGAAATTTCAGCACTCCCTGAGCGTCTTGAAAAATTTTCGCAGTGTCCTCCGCAAGTGAAGGTGCTTGCCCGTGTTGGAGGAATGCTTTCGACTGTTGAAGAATTATGGATTTCTCAAAAACATGCATCCCAATACAAAGTTGTTTCAACGGAGATGGAAACAATATATAGGGCAGCTCACAGGCGAGAACTTGTACGCATGTTTGGCGCAACAGTTTTTGAGGCATATTGCAATTTTGATGGGTATAGTATTTTTTGGGGAACGCTTTTTGCTAATGCTCCAACAGGACGTAAGACCATCTACTTGCATAATGATATGTATAATGAATGGACACTCAAGTATCCGCACATGGAGAGGCTCTTTAGTTGCTATCGGCATTACGACGCAATGATCTCTGTTTCCCAAGACGTTATGAAGAAAAATAACAGAATGCTAGCCGCATTGTTTGGAATTGACCCACTGAAGTTTCTGACCTGTAATAACACCATATTGCCAGAAAAAATACGTGAACAGTCTTTGCATCAAATTTCAGATGAGCTTTTGCAATGGATTGACGAGACGGATGTTGTATTTATCAATATGGCCCGCATTTCTATAGAAAAATGCCACGATAAATTAGTACAGGCATTTTCCATGGTTCATAAGCGTCACTCAAATACTAAGTTGTTGATTGTTGGTGATGGGGTGCTGAGGGCAAGCATTGAAAAAATGATCAATGACCTCGGGTTGAATGATGCTGTACGCATGACAGGGTATTGTGCGAATCCCTTCCCGCTACTGGCAAAGGCTGACTGCTTTGTGCTGTCTTCCGATCATGAAGGTCAGCCCATGACAATTTTGGAAAGCTTTGCCTTGCAGCGGCCTGTTATCGTTACGGATATTCTGGCTGCTCAAAGCTTTCGTGATGAAAGTGTAATAAAGATTGTACCAAACAGTGTGGAAGGGGTCGCCCAAGGAATGGAAGATTTTGCTCAAGGGGACTGGAAGCCCGTTGTACAGTTTGATTTTGACGTGTATGCAAAAAAGACTTTAGATATGTTTGAACGGGCCGTTATTGCAAATGACGCTCAGTAAGGTGTACAGAGTTTATTCCTCCTAACTTTGAGGAAAACAGCATTACATTAGCACACTCAAGAGATATGTGCGATAATTCGAAATATGAGGAAAAGATGATGGAACAAGTTCCCGGCCAGAAAAAACACCTACGTACTGCAATATGTGCTTTATGCAAAAATGAGCGGGAGTATATTGTCGAGTGGGTAGCGTACCATAAAGTACTCGGCTTTGATGATATTTATATATACGACAATGTGAGTGATGATGGAACGTCAGAGCTTCTGATAATTTTGGAACAAGCTGGAATTATTAAAAGAGTTTTTTGGCCAAATTCGGAGATGATTCCTCTTCCTACTCAATGGCCGTATATGTATACGCAATACGGGGCCTACTCACATTTCTTGATGACTTCATCCCAACAATACGATTTTGTTTTAACCATAGATATTGATGAGTTTTTAGTTTTCCCAGAACACACGCTGCAATCGTTTTTGGGCGAAGCACAAGCTCGATATCCAAATGTTGGAAGTATTGCAATTCCTTGGCTACTTTTTGGGCCAAACGGATATAAAAATAAACAAGATGGACTAGTGATAGAGCGATTTACCACATGCGCACCTTTACCTGCCAACTTAGATAAGCCTAAAGATGCTGTTAAATCATTTTATTCACCAAAAAGAACATTCGCTGTAGGTACACATAGGGCAACATTATTATCGGGCGATATTTTAAATAACGATTTTGAGAAAGCAAGTTTTAGCAAAACTACTCCGTATCAGTTTGCACAGTGGGCATACGGATATGCAACCATCCATCATTATTTTACAAAATCCGAAGAAGAGCACTTCGAAAAAGGAAGGCTCTCAATCAACACAACGATTCCGCAACGTCAAAAAAATGTACTTGAGAATTTCAATAAATGCTCTCTTGTTAATATTCATGCCCTAGAAAATCTTGAGAGCGTAAAAAAACAGATTGCAGAAATCAATTCTGCAATAAAACTACAAGTTGACGCTCTTGATTTAAGCGCGACCATCGAATTGGAAAAAATACAGGAGACATGGCTTACTTTTAGCGTTCACAGTTCAGCTTTACACAAGGATGCGGCTAAGCTGCGACAATTACTTATTAGAGTGCTTGTAAACGATAAGTATGAAATTATTACGTCCCCTCAGGCTATGCTTACGCAGGATCAATTGGGCTGCAGGATTAATTTGGCACATATTGATTATTTAAACATTGAAAAAATATTTATTTCGATTCCAGGGATAGAGAGAACGTGGAATTTTGACAAGGAATCCATGCTTCTTAGAGGAGTCCAATTAATTCGACACCCTGCAATATCAGAAAAAATAGAGAATTTAATACGATCTGGGCGTTACGAGAAGCAAGAAATTGATTTTGTTTTAAGTACCTTGCAAGAAACAGATAGGGTGCTTGAGATTGGCGCCTCCATAGGAGCAATGTCTACCGTTGTTCTTTCTAAAAAAAATGTTCAGCACTATACCTGCATAGAAGCGAATCCAGCGCTTATTGAAATCATAAAAACTAACCACGCAAACAATGGAATTACTTCGAGTGATGTGGTAAATACCGTTCTTACAAATGAGCTAAACTCGGAAGAAATGGATTTTTACGTGGCCAAAGATGTATGGGCAAGCACACTCTCAAAGCCCACTGATTTCTCAAACTTTTCTCATGTTGAAAAAGTTAAAACAAGTAACTTTTTTGAACTACTTGAAAAGCTGAAACCAACGTATATTATTTGCGACATTGAAGGGGGGGAGTATGGTCTTTTTAAAGACCCTGTCAATCTCACTTCTGTCAGGATTATTTGCCTTGAAATACATGCTTGTGAGATGCTTAAAAAACAACAATTATTTGATTATTTTTACCGAGAAGGGTTTATCCCCTCTACCTATTTCGATTTGAAATGTAGTCAGGGAGTCGTGCTTCTTCGTCGTATTCTAGATGTTACATCTGATCTCCATACTGCTAGAGACCAGAAGCTGAGTCAATATATCAACCAAGCAACTTCTGTTCTAGACCTGCGTAAAGGAAAAGAACAGAAAATTCCGTACGACTGTGTAGTTTTAGAGTATGATGGTTTTATGTCTACAGATGAGGGAGCCACCTCCTCCAAATGGGACAGATTTATGCAAATTGTAGCCAATGCTTCCCCTGGATCCCATATCTGCATACAGCAAGCAGATTTTGATGGAAATAATTTGGAGCTATTGACTGATGCTCTCACCTGTTCTCTTGCAATACAGGCTTCCCTTGATATTGTTTATTGTCACCGCCTCGCTCACCTAGTCGCATTTGCTATTTTTCAAAAACCTTCTCAAGAGAGATCGCGAAACATAGCTATGGGGAAAGTCGTTACGCAAAGTTCTATTTCCCCCAAGTATTCTGTGAATGAGAATGAAGCGATGCGCCTTGTTTCTGGTGTGAGATTAGGTGCACATGTAATGCATACAGCGAATGAGGAACGGCCTTGGATCAAAATTGATTTGGGACAAAACAGTGACATTGCTCGAATACTGGTATTTAACAGGCCAGAGTGTTCGGAGCGGAGCGATACGTTAGAAATCTACACATCCTTTGACGATGCGACTTATAGAACATGCTATTCACATCTTGGTAAAAAAACATTTGGCGGGCAATATGACGGAAATCCTCTGGAGATTTGTTTGCAAGAGCCGATTGTTGCACGGTTTGTTAAGCTACAGCTTGCGGGAAAAGGTATTTTGCATTTAGATCAGGTCGAAATTTATAGCTAATGTGATTTATTGACGAATTGCTTATGACACTTTAATCATTGAGGAGGCTTAGGTGCATCAAACTTCGAAAGATAAAATGAAAATTGTAGCAACTCTTTTGGCAAATAGGACGCAGCCGGATGCTGGGCCAATATGTATTATTGATATTGGCGCAGTAGAACCGTCTTATCGAAATATTTTTGAAAACACTGTTCCATGCGACTATCAAACAATGAATGTTTCATTTAGTGATAAATGGAAACCCAATGCAAGTTTGCATGTAAAGGAGCCATATAACTGGTCAGAGCTTGAATCAAGTGCGTATGATGCGGTAATTTGTGGGCAGGTATTTGAACACGTTGAGTTTTTTTGGATTACTTTACTTGAAATACAACGTATATTAAAGCCAGGTGGAGTGTGTGCAATCGCAGCCCCATCACACTGGGAAGAGCATAGAGCCCCTTATGATTGCTATAGATTTTATGCTGACGGTTTGCATGCGATGGCAAAATTCGTAGGATTTGATGTGCTTTATGCATTCGCGGAGCATGAACCACTTGTGGGGAGACATCAGTGTGACGCGATCTTAGTCGCAGAAAAACCAGTTTCGCCTAAGAGCGATGATCTACTGTATAGAAATGCCCATCAGACGCTTTTAAAACTATTACCCACTAATTATTCAGTGGAGGTTTCGCGCAACATGCCTACTATGCAAAGTAGCAGTAGTGCAAAATGGGCAGCACCTGGTGATAGTCCCCAGGGTGCGAGTGCCGTTTCTGGTATTTTTACTGGAGAGTATAGTTTCCATACCCGTTTTGAGGTTAGCCCCTGGTGGATCGTTGATTTGTTGAAAATTACTCAAATTGATTATATTAAAATTTTTAACCGCATGAATATAGAAAAGCGAGCAGAAGATATTGACGTGTTGCTGTCTGATGACTTTTTAACATGGCGAAAAATATTTTCCAATAATTCCTATTTTGGGGGCTGTTATGATGGTCGTTTCTTGACTGTTCAAACCCAAGAAAGAGCGAGATATGTAAGGATTCAAAAAAGAGGTGAGGGCTATTTACACTTGGATCAGGTGCAAGTGTTTGGTTTTGTATAACCTGAAAAAGCAACAGGCTACCTCTCTTTTCAGGGTTCAAACGTATTTTACTTACGTCTGCATTGACAAAACTTCTATGGTATTGTTAGTTCTCCCACGTAGCGGCTGGATGTTTCCACGCACCCATCCATAACATGCCTTGGTTGGCATAAGCTCATTAACAATACGCATATAAAGTCCGGTTTCCTTATGAAAAAAGTAGTGATATCCTTGTCCACCTTGTGCATGCTGTGCATGTTGGCATTGCTGTTATCCGGCTGTGCCAATACGGCCATGTCCCGGCAGGACATCAGTGACAGCCGCGCTCTGAACGCACCTCCCTCAGTTCCTGCCCTGCCGCCGGAGCTGAGGCTTGGCAATGCCTATATTTCAGGGCTGGGTGAGCACTGTTATGAAGTCTTCTCCACCACCGGGCAGGAATCGGGTGCGCGGGCCACGTGCTGGCGTGAGGGAGACTGGAAGCTCCAGCCCCCCATTTACATGACAGTGCAGAATACAGCCCCTGGAGTGCCGAGGCAGTAGCATGGCCGCTTTTTTACAGGCTTTCAAGCTACAGATCCGTGTGCTCTGGGCTCTGTCTCTCCGTGAAATTCACGGGCAAAAGGGGAAGTCGCGGTTAGGCTATCTCTGGCTGCTCTTCAACACCGGTTTTGTCATTCTGGTGTTTTGGATTATCCGGGCTCGCGTTGGTGTAGCCGACTCTGTTCTCCCCCCCCCTCTGTTTTTGCTTTTGGGCTATGTGCCCTACCAGATGTTTAGCAGCATTGTTTTCAAGACCATGGAAGCTGTGGAAACCAACCGTTCCCTGCTGACATTTTCTCCCATATTTGAGCTGGATCTTATCCTGAGCAGTGCCCTTGTGGCCTGGCTGACCCAGGCCATTGTTATGGTGATTTATCTGGGTATATTTCAGTTGTACGGCTACTCGTTTACGTTGCATGATCCTGTCACCTATTTTTTAACGCTGGTTGGAGTGGGTATTTTCGGGCTTGCCGTGGGGCTTGTGCTGAGCTCGATATCTATTTATTTACCCGTCATTGAAAAATTGACTCCCATGTTTATGCGCTTTCTGTTTTTCACGTCAGGCGTGTTTTTTTCACCCGCCATGATTGCCATGCGGTACGGAAGCGGTATTATTATGTGGAATCCTTTATGCAGCTTCATCGAGCTTGCACGGGGGGTGTTTATCACGCGCACTCCCTCTTCTCATGCCAGGACATTTTACATAATAGTCTTGACCGGTATTTTGCTGGCGGTGGGACTTTTATGGGAACGCTATGTGCGGGGCAAAGAGAAAGCTTGAAGTATCTCCCTGTTAAGTATATCTACGGATTGTTTTCATGCCGGGGGGGGGGGAACATTTTTGCTCAAGGCACACAGAACGGTGCAAGCAGCTATCCTTTGAGACTTCCCCAGTTTCTTTTGGACGATTTTTAATGCGGGCAACGCGATGATTTCACTGCAAAATGTATGTAAATCCTACCGATTGAAAAAAGGTAGACATATCGTCTTGGATGACGTTTCCTATGACTTTGTTCCCGGAACCAATGTGGGCATTCTAGGACGTAATGGCGCAGGCAAATCCACCATGATGCGCATTATCAGCGGCAATGAGCAACCAGATAAGGGCAAAGTAGTACGGCGTTCAACTATCTCCTGGCCCATTGGCTTTTCCGGCGGATTCAATTCCAAACTTTCCGGGCGGGACAATCTGCGCTTTGTATGCAGGCTGTACGCCAAGAATTATCAGGAAGTTGTTTCTTTTGTTGAGGATTTTGCAGAGCTTGGCAAGCATATGGATATGCCTATTTATACCTATTCTTCCGGGATGCGCTCCAAATTAAACTTTGGCATGAGCATGGCTTTTTCTTTTGACTATTATCTGGTGGATGAGGCCACAGCGGTGGGGGATGCGGGATTTAGAAGAAAAAGCGAGGCGCTTTTTGAAGAGCGGCGTAGATCTTCCACCCTTTTAGTGGTCTCGCACAGCATGGGTACCATTAAGGCGCTTTGCGATAAAACACTCGTGCTTTATGAAGGCAAGCTTTTAGACCTTGGGTCTATGGATGAAGCGCAAAAATTTTATACTGAAGTTTGCTGTAGGCAGAAAAAATGAAGGCAGACCAAACTGCAAAAGAGCAACGTGCCTACCGGCGCATAGCTTTCGCTATTTTTCGCAATCTCTTTGGCTGGCAAAGCGTGCGTGGGTCGCTGCTGAAATTTTGTATTTACATTCCCACAGCCCTACTTGCGGTGTATCTTTTTGTATTTCATTCTAATATGTATGTTTCCGAGTCCAGCTTTGCCTTGCGCCTCGGCGATGCTATGGAAGCTGAATCAAAGGGTGTGGCTGCCGTAACCGGCATGGTTTACGATACCCTTATGGTTTACTCGCACATAACTTCTGCTGACATGCTGGAAAAGGTTTCCCAACGTGTGGACCTTCGCAAACACTATGCAGACAAAAGCAAGGATATTTACTCTCGCCTCAAGGCCGAACCAACCAGGGAAGAGATGCTGAAATACTGGCGGTGGATAGTTTCCGCTAATTTTGAGATGGAAAAGGGCTTCATCTCGCTGGAAGTGAAAGCGTATACGCCAGAAATGGCCAAGGCGGTCAATGATGCAATCCTTGCCAGCAGTGAGGAGCTTGTTAATCAGATTAACGCCCGCTCACATAGTGACGCCCTGAAGCTGGCCAAGGAAGAAGTACGCACGGCGGAAGATCGCGTTTTGCAGACCAGTGAGATTTTGCGGAAATTCCGTGATGACAAGTCCATGCTTGATCCCAAAATGGCTGCCCGCTCGCTGGAAGCTGTCCTTGGCACCCTTGAAACAGATGCTGCAAATACCCAGGCCGAATTGACAGCGGCCCAGCGTGTCATGCAGGACGACAGCCCCAAGGTGCGCAGCTTACAAACTCGCCTGGGGGCCTTAAAAAAACAGTTGGAAAGCGAAAAAAACCGTCTGGCCGGACTAAGCCATCAAACGCCTGCCTTAAGTTCTGTCATGGGCGATTTTGGCAGGCTAACCATTGAGGAACAATTTGCCAATGAGCGACTGGCTCGTGCCATGGCGGCCTTTGAATCGGCCAGAATACGGGCTGTAGCGCAATCCCGCTATATCGTTCCGTTTGAACCGCCAACCTTGCCTGAGGAGTCAACGTACCCGCGACCTTTTCTCTTCACTCTCTTTGGCTTTTTTACACTGTTGACTCTGCTTGGAATATGTTCACTCATTGTGGCTGCTGTGCGAGACCACATGGAGGTATAGGAATGCTTTGTTTTGTTATGCGTAAGCTTGCGGCGTTATTCATCGTTATGGTCATATCCGGTTACTGCTCCGCAGCCATTGCGGCACAGGCGGGACTGGGGTTATTCGGCTCTCCCCCACGCAGTCCTACGGCGCAGAATGACAAGACAGTGCCTGTGACAGGAACTGCATTTAAGCCCACTACTCCTCTCCCTGCTGGGCCTGTGCTGTATATGCCGGGCAAATCTCCAGGGGAAAACAGCCCCTTTGCGGGGACACCGGCTTGGGGGCAGCAGCCAGCCGCCGCTGCGAGTAGTACCTATCCGCCTTTTGGGGCGAATCTTTTCCAAGGCTCTTTCACCAGCACCTATCAGGATGGCATCAATTCGAGCTATACACTTGCTCCGGGCGACCGCATTCAAGTGTATATCTGGGGGGCCTACACCTATTCCGACACCCTGGTTGTCGACCATCAAGGCAACATTCTCTTGCCGGAAATCGGCCCCGTAGGCGTTGCCGGAATGCGCAACGGTGACTTGCAGAACAATATGCGTAAAATGCTCACCGAGGCCTTTAAAAATGATGTGGAAATATACGCAAACCTTCTCACCGCGCAGCCCGTGGGTGTGTATGTAACCGGGTTTGTTGCCAAGCCGGGCAGATACGCCGGTGGCATGAGCGATTCAGCCTTATATTATCTGGACAGGGCGGGGGGAATTATTCCCCACCGTGGCTCGTACCGGGATATTGCTATTCAGCGGGACGGCAGAACCATAGCGAAACTGGATCTGTATTCCTTTATCCTGAAGGGAAGTGTGGGGGGAGGAGTTTTACGCAACGGTGATGTTATCGTGGTTGGCCCCAAGGGGCCGAGCGTGACAGCCGGTGGGCTTTTACCGCAGTACGCGGTGTATGAGGGCCTTGGCAAAAGCTTCACCGGATCGGAGCTTGTTCATTTGGCAACTCCGCTGCCTGCCGCTTCGCATGTGAGTGTCTCAGGCTCTCGTGATTTCAAGCCCTTTCACGTTTACATGACGCTGAAGGAGTTTACTGGATTTAGACTTCAGGAAATGGACAATATCGAATTTGTGGCAGATAAACCCGGTCAGACCATTATGGTTTCGGTAAGCGGTTCTGTTACAGGAACCACACGCTATCCCATTAAGCGCGATGCAACCCTGCGGAATCTTTTATCTCACGTTGCCGTTGATGACAATCTTAGCAATCTCGGTGGAATATATGTAAAACGTAAAAGTGTGGTTGATCAGCAGCGTAAGGCCTTGCAAGATTCCTTGCGCCGCCTGGAAAATTCGGTACTCACAGCAACGGCGTATACCCAGGAAGGAACGGCAATGCGGGTACAGGAAGCACAGCTTATTCAGAATTTCGCCATGCGGGTGGCAGATCTGCAACCAGATGGGGTTGTAGTCGTCACCAAGAATAAAGTCACTGCGGATATTGTCTTGGAAGACGGGGATGAAATTGTAATTCCTCAATACTCTGACCTTGTGCAGGTGAGTGGCGAGGTGGTTATTCCCAAGACGCTGGTTTACACCAAGGGCATGTCTGCCAAGGATTATGTGGCAAGCGTCGGCGGCTTCACGGATAGGGCGGATGAGGGTAATATTCTTGTAGTACATCAAAATGGCGAGATTGTTACTGCTTCAACCTCCTCAATTCAGCCGGGCGACATGCTGCTGGTTATGCCGCGCTATGAAAGCGACAAGTTCTCTGTATTTAAAGACATAATGCAGGTGCTGTATCAAGTGGCTATCTCTGCCAAAGTGGTACTAACCTTATAGAGCATTTCAACATTTATGGATAAGTTCTAAGTGAAAGACTCTGGTGAATGCGATAGCAAACGCCGCGAAGTGTACTGTTTTATTAATTGTTTTATACGGCCCTGCGCTATACTATTGTGAAATTGAAGCTCGAGTCGCACGAAGGGGAGACTGTTATAAAACGGTCTCCCCCAGCGGCATTACCAAGGTGCGCAAGCGAATAGTTCCTGCGCCTTATAACTTTCCATCTGCTCAAGGTCACTCTATGACTGTGTCACGTCGGCTTGCTATGTTCATCAGGGAATTTTTGGTTAAACAGCACCCCTATTTCTCATGCTGTGCCTCCTGTGGAGAAATAAAAGTTCCTTTGGCAAACAGGCTCTGTACATCTTTGGCCATTTCTTTTCCCATTGATATCGTTCTGCTTCCCTTCGCCGCATCTTCCATACCGCAGCCATATGCTAGAGCAGAGACGCCACTGGCTCCCTCACTGAAGGCAGAACAGGTCGCAGCCTGCACGGAAAATTTGCAGCGTCATGCTCCTTGGGTGCGCACCATCTTCGTCATTCATACGGAAGACACCCCCTTTCTCCTTCCGCAGAACCCGCAAATTCAGCAAATGGCGCTACGCTCACTCTTGCCTGAGGGGAGAGGGGAACCTGCTGCCTATCTCCATTCAGTGGCGGCACTGTCAGAGCATTATCTGGTGCTCTATGGTCTGTCTTCCCCGCAAACAGAGCTCTTGCCGCTGGATTTTTTCACCCCCAACGGCCTGCCCAAATTGCACCTGAAAAAGCAGCAGACGGGACAACACGGCGGGCTCTATCCCCAAACGAAGGAAGATTCCTCAGACTTTATGGCTTCTGAGCAAGCCTTGGGCATGCAAGGAAAACCGTACTTTGATAGTTATACCGAGTGGGCCTATACAGAAAGACGTATTGTTCCCGTTCGTTTCCTGCCGGGAGAAAGCAGTCATGAATAAGACCAACCCTTTTGCAAGCCTGCCTCCTGTAGAAACGCGAGCACTCCCCTTATTATGGCGAAAGATAAAGAGGGGAGTTTACCGCATGTACCTGCAAGTGCATCCCGGGAGCATCGGGTGTGGATTATGCAAAGATTACATGTCGCCTCTTGGGGCTCGCACCTGCCATGAGGGTGCGGCTGATTTTCCGGTAGATGTGGTATACACTTGGGTGGATGGCGCGGATGAAGAGCACGCGGCAAAGCGTGATGTTTTTCTGCCCATGCAGGATAATGTTCATGTCAACGGCCTGGAAAAAGCGCGGTTTCGCAATAACGAAGAGCTGCGCTACTCATTACGTTCTCTGCACGATTATTGCCCGTGGATTCGCAACATTATTTTGGTAACAGACAGCCAAATTCCCTCCTGGATACAGACGGAGCACCCGCAGGTGCGGGTAGTTGACCACACGGAATTTATTCCTTCACAGTACCTGCCAACCTTCAATTCACATGTGATTGAGGCTTTTTTACATAAAATTCCAGGGCTTGCCGAGCATTTTATGTACTTGAACGATGATGTTTTTATCGCTCGCCCCTGCAGAAAGACGGAGTTTTTTACTTCCAACGGCTTGCCCATGGCCTTTGTAGATTGGCGGGCAAGGCGCTTGAGCGGCTATAAAATTACCAAGACTCCACATGCTCAGTCATATTTTAATGCTCTGGACATGCTGAAGCAGCACAATGTTCCCACAGACCCAAACTTTATCACGGCGCATGGGCCATACCCGCAAACCATAAGCAACGCGGAAGATGCCTTCGCCTTTTACCAGCCCAAGATTGAAGAATTCGCCCACAACCGTTTTCGGACTACCCAGGAAATTGCCATGTATTCCCATGGAATACCCCTGTTTAGCTATTATAAAAGGCGTCTTGTCCCTTGTGATGAGCGCTATTATTATGTACAAACCCGCAGACGTGACAGAATCGCCTATTATAATGCGATACTGAATTCCAAAAACGACCGCTGCGCACCATTGTTCTTTTGTATTAACGATGTTGGTGGAAGCAGCCCGAACAAAGACTGGAAAAATGATTTGCGTGGTATCTTGCAAAGTTATTTTCCTCAGGCTGCTCCCTATGAGAAGGCGGGTTTTCATGAATCTTTACAAAAATAGTGTCTTGCCTATACTTATTATAGGGCCTGTGGGCAATGTGTATTTCCTATGATATTTTTTTCACTCCCGGTACTGATGTACCATTCAATAAGCCGCTATCCTGAGGGGCTTTGCGTAACCCCGGAAACCTTCGAGGAGCACTGTAGCGTTTTATCCAAAACGGGTTGGCGCGGTATTAGTCTGATCGAAGCCGAGGAATACTTTTTACGCAAGCGCAAACTGCCGAAGAAGGTTTGCCTTTTTACCTTTGATGACGGATACTTAGACAATTATGTGTATGCAGAGCCTCTGCTTCGCCGATATGGACACCAAGGGGTGATTTTTCCAGTGGTGTCGCAGCTAAGAGAGAGCGGTACCTTCCACCCCACCCTCGATTCGCCGCAGGATGACCCCACAGTGCAAAAGCTGTTGGCAAGGCTCGACCAGCGCGTTCGTATCACTCGATCCGGGCTGGCAGTGCGGGACATACTGTTTTGCAGCCGCCAGGAAATTGCACGTATGCAGACAGAAGGATGCATGTCCGCAGCTCCTCACTCTTTGCGCCATGACCGGGTGGTACGTTCCCTTACGTTTGAAAGGCTGTATGCTCCTCGCGGGGGGGGAGGCTTTTTTGGCGTTCCCACGCACACTGTTCCTTGGGGTTTTCCTCACTTTGACCTGGCTCCATACTTGGCCTACCCTAATTACGAGATTAATCCTCAATTATTTGAGCTTATTAAGCGCATTGTTCCCCAAACGGAAAAAGAAGCCAGCGCATTCTTGAAAAACGACCAGAATAAGGCAATGGTTTTGCGAGAAATTGCTGCCTTAGGAGACTTGGGGCGCCGTGAGACCGAAGCGGAATATCGAGCAAGGATTTATCAGGAATTTGAGTCATGCAGAGAAGTTTTTACCGAATGGCTGGGCGTGCCGCCCGTTAGTTTTTGCTGGCCTTGGGGGACATATAATGCCATAGCTCTGGAAGAAGCCCGCAAGGCAGGATTTCGCCTGTTTTTTACCGTAGCGCGGGGAGTAAACTTGCGGGGTATGACCTCGTCTGTACATCGCATTAAAGTATTGAATGGGTGGTCTGGTGCAAAATTATTGACAGTGCTCCAGTATCTGGCAAATCCCGTGCTTGAAGGTACAGTGAGCCTCTGGGCTGCTTTGCGATAGCTGCAACCGCCTTTTTTACGCAAAAGTTTTCAACAGTAAGGAAAACATATGTTTACTTTTCAGCAGGCAACGCCGGATGATGCGGAACAACTCGCACAAGTTGTCATTGAGACAGGCGAGGGCATTGCGGAGCATCTCTTTGACGGGCTTATCCCTGGCGTCAGCGCTCTGACCATTCTTTCAGCGGCCTTCCTGAAAGGGGAGGGATGCTACCGGGTTGAGAATGTCATCCGGTCAATGAGCAAGGGGGATATCAGCGCAGTTCTTTTTTCATACCCAGCCGAACAGCATATAGTGCCGGCTCTTATGGAGAGCTTTATACCCGCTAAAAGAATCAACGCTGTGCGCCCCATTCTGGAGCGTACCATTGAGGACAGCTTGTATATCAACACGTTTTGGGTATCACCCACATTGCGCGGGCATGGCCACGCCGATGCCCTTATGGTTGAGGCGGAGAGTGAGTGCCGTGAATTGGGGCGAAGCAAAATCAGTCTTTTCTGCTGGAACGATAATACGAGGGCCTGTAAATTCTACGCTCGCCACGGCTTCCAGGTGGTGGAGGCTTTGGGCCCAGAAATGCTTTCACTTAACAACCATACCTCTGGCGGCTCCCTCTTTTGTCGCTACCTGAATGAATAACGATACTGCTGCCATCCCTTCCGCGCATCGACATGTGCTTATCACAGGAGCGAGCGGCGGCTTGGGGCAATGTCTGGCCAGAGACTATGCAAAATCTGGAATGCGACTCACACTGTGGGGACGGGATGCCTTGCGCCTTGATGCAGTTGCTGCCACGTGCGCGCAACAAGGGGCCCAGATTCATCTGGAAAAGTGCGATATTCGAGATTACGCGGCAGTGCGGGACAGCATTTTGCACATAGATCAGGCTCATCCCATAGACTTGGCAATACTGAATGCAGGTGTTTCTTCTGGTTCTCACCCCCAGACCGGGGCTATGGAATCCGCAGCCGATGCCTGCCGCGTCATGCAGGTAAACGCAGCCGGGACTCTCAACATGGCGGCTTCTTTGCTGGAATGCATGGTGGCACGAAAGCGCGGACACCTGGTGTTCATCAGTTCCTTGGCAGCCCTGTATCCTCTGCCGGACTCCCCCGCTTATTCCGCTTCAAAAATAGCCATGGCCTCCTATGCTCAGGCTATGAAGCTTGCCCTTGCCCACACCAAAATCCGCATAAGCATTGTATACCCTGGTTATGTGCTCACCCCCATGAGCGAGCGGCTGAAGGGGCCACAGCCCCTGCGCCTTGGGGCGGAAGAAGCCGCCACGCTCATTCGCTCGCGCCTGGAGGCAGGCTGTGATAGCATAGCTTTCCCACAGACCTTGGCCTTGGGAATGCGTTTGCTCCACTTCCTTCCTGCCACTCTGGCTGCCTTTTTTCTCAGGCGCTTTGCTTTCACCGTTGAGCCGGATGCGGAATCGACACAGAAAATATCGTGACAGACACTTATCGTATCCTTACTGGCTTGTTGATCGCCGGGGCATTGTCTGCTTTATTGCAGCGTCTTGCCATGTTCAACGTCCGCAAGCGCGAACACAGCAGCCCTGTACCTTTCTGGCAGACAGGCCCGGCACGTCTGGCGGGGGATGGGCTGGCTTTTTTGATTGGGGCAGAGCTCTATCTTTTTTTTCTTTTTTTCACCGGACGCCCCTTTCTGGCAAGCCTTTTCGTTGTGGCTCTTGATGTTTTGCTTGTCCTTCTTAACAATGCCAAAGAGCAAACCTTACGAGAGCCGTTGGTACTTGCGGATGCCATTTTGCTGGGACAGGTCTTTCGCTATCCACACATGTATTTTCCCTTTTTTCCGATAAAAATTATTTTGCTTACTCTGCTCTGCGGGTGCGGCTGCGCTGTTTTTCTCTTTACCGTAGAGACTTCGGTTTCCTTCTCTGTTTCCACTCCCTTCCTGCTGGGGGGGCTTTTAGGAATAGTGCTCTATTTTGCGGGACTTTTCTTTTTTTCGCGTGGTAGATTTGTATCTATCCAGCAAAAAATGTTGCATCTGTGGCCTGTCGGGGGGAATGCCGTGGCTGATGCATCAGTTAACGGGCCCTTATCGGCAGCTTTGATGCATCCTCTTCTTTCTGCCATTATCACAGGAAGAAAGCCGGATTTTCTGATGCAATGGAAAACGCGCTCCGCCTCCAGCCGCTTTGCAGAGCCGATTGAGAGCTTGCTATCCCACCTTGAGCACCTGCCACAAGAACAATTACCCCATGTTGTACTTGTGCAGGCGGAATCTTTTTCAGACATTCGAGGCAAGCTGTCACCGCACAAAAGGGAGGCTTTGGGGCCTTTTTTGCAGAACTGGGATGCCCTTGTGACGCAAAACCGTACCCTGCCCACCTCTGATGATGCCTTTGGGGCATACACGATGCGCACGGAATTTCTGCATCTGACCGGAATTTTGCAGGAGCAACTTGGCTCTTTCTTTTTTAATCCCTATATTCTGGCTTCTCAGCGCCCGCTATGGTCCCTTGCCCGCTATTTTGGCGCAAGAGGGTATGATACAGTATGTATGCACCCCTACTACAAAGATTTTTTTCGCCGCGACAGGGTTATGCCAAACCTGGGATTTAACCGGTTCTCCAGTCTGGATGATCTCGCGCATCTGCAAAAATTCGGCCCCTATATAAGTGATGTTGCCCTTGGCTCACAGGTGCTTATGCAGTTACATGCGGCAACAGTGCCCACCTTTGTTTTTCTTGTCACAGTTGAAGCGCACGGCCCCTGGCTTCCAGGTCGCCTGAGCAAGGCAGATATAGCAACTCGTATTCCAGAAAGCACTCAACAGCTTTTTTCTGAAAAACACCTCCAATACCTCTGCCATATACACAATACCGATGCGATGTTTGGCATTCTCCAAACTCCGCCTGCACACAATGAGCGCCCTGTCTTGCTTTATGCATACTCAGATCACCAGCCGGCTCTTAGCGGCAAGGGCTGGACATAGCCCGCATAGAGTGACGAATGTACGCTTTTTCTTGCATGTACGGTTGTGACTTGACTTCAAAATTCCCCCCGCATACAGTTGAAAGAAACTAGGTAGTGTCGTCAAATGCAGGAAAAATCAACACTGTTCCTGCTGAAATACCTGCGCCGCATGAACCAGCAGGCCTGAGCGGGTGTAGCCAAGAAGGCGCGCCTTTTCGTCAATGGCGACCATGACGGACTTTGGCAGCGAGATGTTGATACGCATCAGGGTGTTATCCAGATTCGGCATGGCAATAAGCTGGTAGACCGTATCTGCCGGATACGGCAACGCATCCAGCTCACGAAGGGCTTTTACCCTCTCTCTTATTGTCTCCAGCGGTGACGGTGCCGGGATAGTTTCATTTTGCCGGGTAATATGTTCCAGCATGGACAGCAGGGCGTCCGCAGCAGCCTCTGTGGCATGGGCAAGGTTTTCCCCCCAGGTAACACAGCCCTCAATATCGGGAAAATAGACGGAATATTTCCCGTCTGCCTCTGGGACAAATCCCGCCACATAAAACGTTTTCATAAATTCTCCTGTATATTTTTTGAGGAGTAAGGGGTTTCCCCCTTGCCTCACTTCATTTTGATTCCGGTTTGCCTTTCGATGGCTTTGAGGGTTCCTTCCGGGATGTCGCCCTTGTGCCGGTGGATTGTTGTTCTTCTGCTTCCGTCCGGGCTTACGGCTATGGTGTGATTTCCTCCCTCATGCAGTATCCACTTGGCCTCCCGCAGTTTTTTTATCACTTCCCTTGCTGTCATTTTCTCTCCGTTGCCGTTCGTGTTGAGAAAATAATACACATTTAAATACACATTGGTCAATTGTTTTGTGTATTTTTTTCACTATTTTTAGCTGTGGTGTTTCTTGCGTCCTGCCAGTCCACAAGGGGGGAGTGCAATTGCCCGGCACGCTGCATGACTTCCTGATAGTGCTCCACAAAATGGGTATGGAAGGCGGCCAGTTCCCGAATGTCGTTTTGGTATTGGGCAAGCTCTGTGTAGAGGCTGCGTTGTGACTTGACTTCAAAATTCCCCCCGCATACAGTTGTAAATAGTGCCTCGAAAACGTGGGACGGGTTGTGACTTGACTTCAAAATTCCCCCCGCATACAGTTCGAGCAGACGTGGGCGGGTCTAGAAGGTGGTTGTGACTTGACTTCAAAATTCCCCCCGCATACAGTCCGTGCGGTCATATAAAAGACGCATGAGCAGTTGTGACTTGACTTCAAAATTCCCCCCGCATACAGTTGCCTGTCCCCAATGTTGTGCTTCAGTAAGGTTGTGACTTGACTTCAAAATTCCCCCCGCATACAGTCCGGCCTTTTATCGGCATAAGCCCGGATGAGTTGTGACTTGACTTCAAAATTCCCCCCGCATACAGTATAGGGATCATAAGATCCCTATACTGTTACATTTTTAGCGAAAATTTTGTCAAAAAAGCAGTAGTTGATCGGGGATTTTTTCTGGTTTTTGAGCCTTTTTTCCCAAAAATACTTCCGTTTTGCTAAATTGTTTGTCAGTCAAATACATGAGCCGCACCTCACCTTGCGGTGGAAGTTCCGCCCGAATAAGCCGGGCGATTCGCTCACAGTGGCCAGAATCAGTAAAAGGCTGCGCATAGACTGAAAGTTGCAGCATGGTAAAACCAGCCTGCAAGAGAACTTTGCGGAACTGATTAGCCCGCTTGCGCTCTTCATCCGCAACCGTGGGCAAGTCAAACATGGCGATGCACCACATAATTCTATATCCTGAGCAATCAAGTTTCCGGTTCATGGTCTACAGGCTCCATATGCGGTAACCAGAGGGTTTTATGGTTGCCCATAATTACCCCCATGAGAGATTCACCAGCCCGTATCACACAGTCGTCAAGAGTACGAATTTCATTCTCTACCAGAAGCCTTTTATTCAAACGCGCAATGATATGCCGCTTGCTTTCTGCGCACAGCTCTTCTTTTTCAGCATTTTCATCCTTCAAAGATGCAACCGCCAGATCAACCAAAGGCCGAAACGGCTCCATCATATCGCTTGCCAAACAGTAAGCATCGTAACGGTTGTGATGATTCAGCCCAAGAGAGGGATGTAACCCCGCTCCCACCAGAGCTCTTGCTGTCATGGCACGAATAATAGCGTAACCGTAGTTCAACCGGGCGTTAATACCTCCAGCATCTCGCCTTCGCTCAAACCCTTGCCCGAAAAGCAAAGGCCAATAGTAGCGCGCTGCCTGAGCCTCAATATTATCAGGATCTCCTGATTTTACTCTCTGTTGCAAGGCCTCAAGCGGATTCCGTTTTTTCAGAAAATCCAGCACAAAGGCCTGCCCCCGAATTTTAGCCCGCACTATTTGCTTCCAAAGCCGTTTTCGTGCGGGCTCTCCAAGTTCCGTCTGCAAGCGAAAGCGTTCAGTTTGGGTGCTATTGGCACAAAGAGGCAGCAAAAGACCAGACGGTTGATGCTTACCATCACAGCAAATGAAAGGAACCTTTGCTTCCATTAGGGCAGCAGGAACAGCATGGGTATACGGACTTATCCGTAAATAAGGATTTTCGCAGTCAATGGCTGCGTCAAACGTCTTTTTTGCTCCGGTCGAGGACATAAGAGTCCACTCCCTTCGCAAAATGAACCGTTTTCCTTGCCCTTGCCAGCGCTCTCCTTATTTACAGATAAGCCCTACGTAACCCCGGGACAGGAAACAATAACAGCGCCCAGATGCCGCAGCGGTATAATTTCCTTATGCTGCTCCACCTCCACAACAAGCCTGCCCGTATCAATTGAAAGCCGAGCAGGATGGCGGCTGATGTCAAGAATGCGGTTATCCATTATCCCGCACCACTTCGCCGGACGGCAGCACACGAATTTTATGGCAACCGCCCTCCTGGAGCTGCTTAAGGCTTCGCTTGAACCAATCCTTAGAGCTTTGGCACTCTTTGTTGGTGCGGGCGTCAGTCATTCTTTTACCCTTCACATAAAGAGTTCCCTGATCCAGCCAGACACTTCCAATTTTTATAAATTCCTCGGTATCTTTCACCATAACCCGAATGCAGTCGCCAGAGGCCAGGGTAAACAAAAATTTTCCACCTGCAACTGCCTGCCTGTCCACCAGGGGTTCCCCGCGCTGCGCCCGCTGCACAGCCTCAAAAAGTGTCACCGGCCCCGGTGTTACCCACTTTTCCTTGCCTTTTTCCATAATGGAAAAAATGGGACAGTGATGATTGGCAGCGCTCTGGCATAGCCGGGGCTGAACGCTTCCTACCGTGAGCAAGGTTCCTGGGGCTTGCTTAACTCGCACAGCACGAATGCGCCCGGCATGGTACGGATCATCCGTTGCCTTAACAGGATTTGTAATAAGCTGCTCATACAAAACTTCCTTGATGTACGGATCCAGCAACTTCTTCGAAAAACTTTCTATATCACTGTCCTTGGGCTTACCGTTACCAATGCCGCTCACCTTCACGCGATAGCCAAAAAGGTTTTTTCCTTCCCTGTCGGTACGTTCGGCATAGTTGGTTTCCTTGTGCAGAGCGCCGCGGGCGCGATGGTCGATGCGCCATGAGGGCACGATAGCGTATACTGCGCTACGGGCATCATCCAGAAAACTTTCCCAGGGCGGTAACAGCCTGCCGCGAAGGCGCACCCCCGCACCGGGGCGCTCTTCTCTTTGCGCCGCTGCCACGGTTTGCAGCCCTTGCATCAAAGAGCGACTGGTGCAAGCAATGGCAATGGCATCCACCGCATGGTGACGATGGTCTTCTCGAGTTTTTGCGCCACCGTCGTTCAAAATGGTATTGAGTCCCCATGCTCCGCGAACAATGGAGGTTACCCCGCCCCGGCCCACCTGCACACAACTCTTGGCAGCATTGCCATACAACAGGCCAACATATTCCAGCGCAACACGCGAGGCATGGCGAGTATCATTGAGCTGACGCGATGTGAAATCCTCATATTTCTTAAGGTCTTTGGCCATAAAGCGTTCAAGCTTGGCGTTTCTGAGCTGTGTGCTGTTGCGAAAGCTGTTCTTGTCAATACCAAGCTCAGAGCGTTTTATAGTCTCCGGGCTGTGAAAATCCTTCACCCGCCTTAGCATGGCCTCATAGGCTTCCGGGTTGCTTTCCGCCTCAAAGGGGATTCTGTTTCCCTTCTGGCGATTGTAATAGTTAAAGCACAAGGTCTTGTTCATAAAGCTATCGTCGAAGGTGCGACTGTAGGGGAGAATATGCTCCACCTCCACCTCGGGCGCACTGCCGAAAAGTTGATTCCAGCCGAATTGCTTGCCGGTATAGGGACACTGCCAGCCGCATTCTTCCGCCAAAAGCAGTTTCTCAATATCTGCCCGCTTTGGATTGTTGATGCCGTTCTGCTCCAGCTTTTCTCTGCCCTTGTTGCGTAATTTTTCTTGATTGCGCTGGCTCCGGCCTATTTCTTCCCGCTTTTTACGAGGATTTTTCATGTCGCGGGCAAGCTCAATGCGAACGGCAACAGGCTTGCCATACTTGCGCACCAATGCGTTTACAACCTTTCGCGCTTCTGTAAGAATACGGATTACCGCCGGGTTACGCAGCGTATCCAACACATCCATTACCGGGGGGAGAGAGTCTCTGCCTTCCCCATTATGCACAGAAACAGGGTACAGTTCAGGCCGGAGCGCACCATACGATTTACCCTTACGCATACCGGGCAGAATTTGGGCCAGCGCTTTTTTACTCAGCCCGCAATACCCCTCATCAATAAATCCGCGAGCTAACTTCTTGGCATGTTTTTCGTCCAGCTCCCAAATCTTTTCACCACGACGTTTCAGCGTTTCCGGTTTTTGAATGCTGTTTACATCCTGAATAATAGCAGCCCGCTTTTCGGGCGCAAAGGCAAGCCATTCTTCGCCAAAGGCGTCTATCATGCGGGCATTCATCCTGTTGCCAATAATTTTATCGTCCCTGTCTTCTCCCTCAAAGTTAAAATACGATCCTTTGGGCAGCTTCAAAAGACGGCGCAACTCCGTGAATTTCACAGAGGCACTTCGTTCCAAAAGACTCCGCACAATCTCCCAGTGTTCTAAATTATCTGAGAGAGGATGCGCAGCAAGGTCGGAATCAACCCACGCAAGATCATTCAATTTTTGCAGGAGGCGAAACTCCTGGGCAGCCTCGCAATTCCAGGAGGCGCGGGTTTCGTCTCGCTCCAAAGGGCATTTGCCCACCAAGCCTTTTTGGGATTTTAGCGGGCGCTGATAAAAAATGGCCTTTGCCAGCGCATTTTGCAGACCATCACTCAGCCATGCAGGATAGCGGCCATCCGCAGTGCTTTTCATCTGGAGCTCCCGCTGCCGCTCCCACAGCACGTCAAACTCCTTTTTAATCATGGCGCGGGCTGTAAAACGGTTACGGAGCCTTGTCTGGGCGGGAGAAAGGCTCGCCAGATACTGCCCCACAGTCGCAGCCCCCGCCGCGCACATTTTTTCTTCAAGGTCAGCAATGCCTTGCTTGACAACGCCAAGCTCCTGTTCCTCTTTAGACGCGCCCTCGCCTTTGACCGGGGCCTCATCAAGGGCCTGCAATGCGGCTTCGTCCTTACGGTTGCTTTGAAAGCCCCGCCGCTGCGAAAGGTGGTAAATAGCTCGCCCAAAGGCATAGGGCCAAAGGGGTGCGATAATGCCCTCACCCCGTAATTTGTAGGGGAAAACATGAAGAAAATCCGTATATGCCCGCTTATCATTTTTGTAATGGGCATCAGCGGGGCGAGTGGCAAACCAGGCAGATACAAGCTCTGCATCCAAAGCCGCAAAATAACGGGAGCGGGCCTCCACATCACGCACATCACCTGGCGGCAAAAGACCGCTGTTCTGCAAAAGGATCAAAATGCGCTGCCGCCTCTTGGCGCGCCTTTGATGCTGCCGTCGTGCGAGCCTGGCTGCGCGCCTTGCTTCCGTGGGGCCTGCATCTTTGCCATCGGCATATTCGTCGGCCGTGGCTCCCCCCATTAACTCAAAAAGACGAACCCCTGCGCTAATAACGGATGTAGGCTCTAAATTTTCATTGGCACGCAGTATGGCCCAGCCCACAGATGCAGTACCAAGGTCAAGGCCGAGAATGTAGGGAACACTATGCATAACCCCTCCTATATACAATATGTATTATATGTTACCTATGCATATTTCATATAACTTGACATGGCAAGAGCATCTATGTATCCTATTAATTCAAGTCACAACAAGGTGAGCTCTCCTTCCTTTGGGAAGTGATCCACCGCAGGGCTCTGCTTTCAAGCACCCCTAGGGCAGTCACAGCGGCGCCCTTTTTGTTCCCATTAAAGAATACGCGCTCAACCGTTATACAACGATTGAGCGCGTATCATTTCAGCGACATTGTTTCTTGCGCAGAAAAGCAGGGAAGACTTACACGAGGCCATTGTGCAATGGCCTCGATTTACAAAAGATTAAACGCATATCCTTTATCGGATACTTTTGAAAGCATTGCTGCTTTCAAAAGAAAGGCACGCTGCGCTGCTCGCTTGCGGGCACCTGCTGCGCAGTTGCCAGAGGCCATTGTGCAATGGCCTCAAAGTTTCCGCGCTAAATACAACTCGAAGAGAGCGCTCCCTGGCAAAGCCCTTGCATTTTTATGTGCGTGGTAACGTCTTTGTATTCCAGCCTATAAAGCGCATCAAGAAAAGCGACAGAAAAAGAACCCGGCCCGCGAGCTTCTTGTGCGGCCATGCTTCCGGCGGCAGCCATGCAGGCTGCGGCGGCAACGGCAGCAAAAAAAAGTGGCGCTCCTGTGTCTTTTGCCAAAGGCGCCACAGTTGAGTCAGAAGCAGCAAATGAGCAAGTGGCTGCGACCTGCTGCCAGCTCGCCTTCATCACACCCGCCATAGCCCCCACAAGAGCAGAGGCTGTGCATCCCATACCGGTAACGTGCGCCATAAGGGAGCTGCCGCCAGTAAGAGACACGGATGCACAGTTATCAATAACCCAATCCGTTTCACCACTGACGCAGACAACGCAGCCATAACGCTTGGCAAGTATTGCTGCGGCGGTGGTGGCGGCACTGCTGTGATCCGCACTATCAACACCTTTGCCGGAATGCTGAACCCCGGCCAGGGCCATAATTTCTGAGGCATTGCCCCGAAGAACCGCGTTACTGCTTCGCTCCAAAAGCGCATGGGCTGTTTCTGTTCGCAATTGGCTTGCACCAGCTCCCACAGGATCAATAACTACGGGAAGGCCAAGACGCCGGGCAACATCAAGAGCCCGATGCATGGAAGCTATCCAGGGAGTGGAAAGGGTGCCAAGATTAAGAACAAGGGCAGAGGAGCAGGCTGTTATTTCATCCATTTCTTCCGGCGCGTGGGCCATTATGGGAGAAGCCCCTATCGCCAGAAGCGCATTGGCGGTCGTTTGCATTACCACATAGTTGGTTATATTATGTACCAGTGGCCTATGCGTGCGCAATGTTTCAATATAGTGAGAAACGAATGTCAGTGCCATAGAGACTTCTTTACCAGGAAAAGAGCCTGGGCGTTTCAGTTTTTAAGGGGCCACCTGTACCTGGCTGTGCCGAAAACAGCCTATAAGGTGGTCATTCACCATGCCGGTGGCCTGCATGTGGGAATACAGCACGGTTGGCCCCAAGAATGAGAAGCCGAGCCTTTTCATTTCTTTTGCCATACTCTGGGCAAGGGGCGTATGCGCGGGAACAGCCTGAGCGGTTTCCCAATGATTTACAATGGGCTTTCCTTCCGTGAAGCGCCAGAACCATGCGCAAAAAGAACCGTGTCGCGCAGCAATTTCCAAAAAACAACGGGCATTGCTGATAGTGGATTCTATTTTTTTTCGATTACGCACAATCTCGGGGGTGAGCATAAGCCGCTCAACATCCGCTTGCGTAAATGCGGCAACCTGCTCTGGCGCAAATTCGGCAAAGCACTGTCGATATCCTTCGCGCTTTTTGAGAATAGTAAGCCACGAGAGGCCAGCCTGCGCAGCTTCCAGTATAAGAAACTCAAATTGTCTGCGGTCATCAAAGCAGGGCACGCCCCATTCCGTGTCATGGTATTGCTCAAGCTCCGCCTGCATACCCCAAGGGCAGCGCGATAGGGAAGTTGCCACACGATAGTCCTTATTTTAACTCACACCAAGTTGGTTCAATATTGTGCTGAAGCCAAACAGAAATCACTTTGGACTCCGCCCGAACCCGGCAGGAACTACCACCCCTGCGCCCGGCATTTGGACTTTTACACAATCAGAGCACAACGTAAAGCCTTACACGGCTCTTACTCCTGAGTCCGTCTTCCGTCGGTACAGCCTAAGAACTTATCCATAAATAAGCGTTTCGTGGGTAAATACTTCGTCAAAAATATTTATTTATGGATAAGTTCTAAATCATAATACGCCCGGTGGCGAGCATCATGGTAAACAGCTCTTCCAGTTGCTCCACTGTAAGATCTTCACCCGGCTTGCGACACCAAAATTCATTGCAGATTTCCAAGCTTGGGTAGCGATTACCAAGGTTCTGGCGACTTAATTGAGGTGGCTCGCAATTAACAGTCACCTGCCCCGGCAGTTTCATCTTACGCATTACCACATCAAGCGTGGCACACGTGCGCTGAATGCGGGCGGTATCATTATCCCAAACGCCTATATGCACAGTTATCATAAAAAACACTCACAGGTTTTTCAGGCAATGGTATGAGAATCTCCAACATCGTGCAATGCTGGAGATTCTCATATTTATTCTATGTTAACAAGTAATCAGTTCACCCATGAATTCGCGAAGCTTGTCAAAAAGCTCTTTCGCTACGGCCGGATGCTGACTTGCTACGTTATTAAGCTGATATATATCTTTTTTACGATCATACAGCTCATCATTTGCCGGCACTTCAGCCACACTGCCAGGGGTACACGTCCACTGATCTTCACCATCAAGCGCGGCGGCTTGCTTCAGCTTGCGCTGCTCATCACTCATAATGGGCCCCGCATTGCGCATGGCACCGCCGGTAAGGTGACCCACGTTATTGATAATCCCCTTGTGGTATATTTCATACATTGCTTCGCCCACAGTGGCATCATCTTTTCTCACCCAGTGGATATATGACCAGTCATGGGTAATGATGGACCAGGAAAAGCGATGGTACCCGGCAATGGCAAAATCACGAACCTTGTCCACTTCTCCTTTGGCCAGAGGAATCAAACTTTTCCCTTGGTGGAAAGACTGCACGCCTATGCCCAGCCAATCGCAAACCGTGGGGGCAACGTCGCAAGACTGTACAAAGGCATCCTTGCGGGTATTTGCAGGAATGCCGGGGCCACGCATCATCATAACGCCATGCACCAATTCTTCATAGGGCCAGGGGCGGCACTTGCGCATGATACCATGCCCGTGCTCGCCATTGCCCATGGGCTCACCGTGGTCGGAAACCAGCAGAATGAGGGTGTCCTTATCCAGGGCAAGACGCTTGACATTATCCATGAAGTAGCCGAGCCAACGGTCGCACATGCTGACTTTTTCCGCATACAGCATACGAATGTGGTGCAGCTCCTCTTCCGAGTAAATGCCTTCTACCGGGCCCATTACAGGCAGAAACTGATCTTTGCCTTTGTAATCCGGGTTATATGGGCACTTCATTTCAGGATCATATACCGAAGGTGGATCCCAAGGCTCATGCGGGTCAAAGTTATCTACCCACAGATAGAAGGGCTTATTGCGGTCTACCTTTTCAAGGTAGTCCACCGCGCTTTTCATTACTTTTACAACATTCTGATCTTCTTCTGTTTTCCAATACTGGCGCTGCTTCAGGTAGCAGGTGGTTTCATTGAGCAAAGGCTCAACAACAATGTTGCCTGTCACACGGTCTGTATTGTCAAGAACATTTTGCTCATGAAAATCTAGAGGATTCAAGTGGATAAGCTCGTCTTTACTGTAAAAGTCATGGTCGCCTTCGTGACCATGAATAAACCACACCTTGTCAAATCCGCGTGTATAACCAAATTTCGGCAGGCGATACATGGGGCAGTCAAAAACCAGCGCGGTATCTATAGGCTTGCCCCAGCACATGTCGGCAATGGTTGTGTCTTCCATATCAAGGGACGTCCAGCCTTTGTAGGGCAAGGTATAACGCCCGGTGTGCATAGCCCGGCGGCATGGAATTGTCGGCACGCCTTCGATATAGCAATTATCAAACACCACGCCCTCACGGGCAAAGCGGTCAAAGTTAGGAGTTTTAATCCAATCGTTACCGTTGCAGCGCAAGTAATTATACTGCAAACTGTCAAACATCAGCACGATAACATTTTTTGTTTCCATCGTGTATTCCTTTGTTTACGTGTTAGTGAATTTGGCGCCACTCATCATGAATATGGCAGCACCGCAAAAATACTGTGGCGAGTCCATTGCGCAACGGTCTCCCTACTGCATTACGCTATTGATTCCAAAGATTTGCCACTTGTGCGCTGCCCCCAGGGGCCAATAAAGAGTACCGGTAAAAAGACCAACAAGGCAAAAAAATAGTAAACGCCACTAAACTGATAGGCATTAAAAATTATTGGAATCACTGGCTGTATGCCTGCAACCGCCAGTCGGGCCAAACCGTTATGAAATCCTATTGCCGTATTGCGCATTCGTGTTGGGTACGATTCGGCAGCGTAGGAAAAGGCAATATACCCGCAGGCTCCAACCAGAGTAATGCTGAGAAAGCCAAGGGTCACTATCATCCAATACCCGTCCACATTACCAAAGATAACTCCGGCAACCGCTGTGCTAACACATAGAGCGATAATGGGAATTTTGCGCCCGCCCATATCAGAAATCAGCCCGGAAAACAAACAACCTGCTGGAGCACCTATGGAAAGAATGGTCGTTGCCATGATGCTGTCATCAACCGACCAGCCCTTTCCGTTCAATAATGTCGCTGTCCAGTTAGAAATAATAAAAGCAGCGGGCCAAACGCAAACAAATAGCCCGGCAATAACCAGGGTTCGCACCAAATATTTACGCTGGAACATCCCCACCAATACTTCCCCTACGGGTACTTTTGCAGGAATATTTGCAGCCACAGCGCTAAGATCCACCCGTTGTCCGGTCAATTCATAAATTACCTGCTCCGCTTCAACCTGACGCTTGTGCGCAACCAGCCAACGCGGAGATTCTTTCAAATATCGCAGGCCGATGAGAAAGGCAAAAAGGCCTATACCGCCAAAGTAAAAAATATACCGCCAGGCTTCCGGGTGCATCGGAATAACATAGCGGCAGATCACTCCAATAACCGGCACAGCCAAAAGCCCGGTACCGGCAAGATAGCCCTGCCACTTGCCCCTGGATTCCGCAGGGCTCATTTCGGCTATATAAGCCTGAGAGCACACCATCAGGCAAAATACGCCAAACCCTGTAAGGGTTCGGGCCGCTACAAAAATGTGAAAGTCATTGGTAAAACCGTTAAGAATTGAGCATACGGAAAACATAAGAATAGACAGCAAGAATGTCTTACGCCGCCCGATAAAATCAGAAAGCACACCACCGCAAAAGCCACCTGTAGTCATGCCGATGAAGTACCAAAAATTTACCATCCCTATGTCGCCCATAGTCAAGTTCCAGGAACTGCGCAGGGCAGGAGCGATAAAACCAAAATTCCAATTGTCCATTTGTTCACAAAAATAGGCCAGCATAATCACGCCGAATAGTATCGCATGAGGCCCGGTGATCTTCATTCCGTCAAAATAATTGTTGGAGGGTACGTCTTTGTTCAATGCAGTGCTGCTCATTTGCAATCCCCTTGACTGTAAAGACTGGTTGTCGTTGTTGCCAATCTGTTCGATAACTAAAAACTTATCCATAAATAATTTTTTGACCTTCAGACCCTACTAATGCGTACCTCCTCTTACCAAGATTTTCGACTCGGGCTTCCCTTTGCCTATTCATTGCAAAGAAAATACCTAGAAAATAGGCAAGAGAAAAAAATCACTATCTTTGCATGGTTACAGCCAAAAAACACAAAGCAATAAAAATTCTATTTTTAGATATCGGAACAAAAAAAATCATAACATTGCATAACATAGCTAAATATATAATAATATTAAAGCTTCAAGTGAATTCGTCTCATTTATAAATTAAATATACATTGATATTACTAAATGTATATTTAAAATATCATTTGCCAGCCTCTCCGTCGCAAGGTATTAAAAGGCTGCCTGCAAAGAAAATCCCAAGGTCAGAGAGAGGTTGCGCAGTATGAATATTATCTGCTCATATGCAGGCTTTCATGATCCCTATTATTTTGACGGAACGTGCGGACAAGAAATGCAAGGCCCACTATTGCATGCATTATCCGCCCAGCCCTGCGATCTGCTTGCTCTCTTCAACACGCCTTTAACCAGAGGGCACACTGAAAGCACCCTTACAGTGCTGCAAGAGAAATTTCCGCACATTCAGTGCCGCGTTCTGGAAATGCCGGTATGGCTAACGTATCAGGACAGTCATACAGCAACCCTTAATGCCATGCGCGAAGAGTGCATCAAACTTGTTGAAGAATTTCCTGAAGCCAGTTTCTATGTAAATATCTTATCCTCACCCCCAGAAGCCCACCCCATCTGGTATCTTTTAGCGTATTCCGGCTGCCTGCCCTGTGTCGTTATTTACGTGCGCCCGGAAAATGTTATGCTCACGGATTGGCCTCGCATAGAAAGAGTCGATACCACCACCCACTCTTTCTGTATAAATATTGCCAACAGCCCATCTCCTCAAAAGTCAACGGGAGCACCTCCTGCCCAAAAGTATGACTATCCCAACCACAGGGCGCTGGCGCGGCAGATGGGCCTTGCAGGCGAACACAAACTGTTCCGCTTTACACTCGAAACCGCAGCTCTTTTAGCGGCAGCGGATTTACCTATTTTGCTTTTAGGCGAAAGCGGTACCGGAAAAGATCTGTTCGCCAAGTACATTCACGCCATGTCCTTGCGCCCCGGCAGCCGCTTTACGGTGATCAATTGCGCCGCCTTACCGGAAAGTTTGGCAGAAAGCATTTTATTCGGACACCGAAAAGGGGCTTTTACAGGGGCGGACTCCCACCAGCCGGGAAAATTTGTTCAGGCCGACGGCGGCACCCTGTTCTTGGATGAAATAGGTGAATTGCCCCTGGTAATACAGGCAAAGCTACTGCGAATTCTAGAAGATGGTGTTGTGGAAAGCCTTGGAGGAAGAGAACCTCAAAGAGTGAATGTGCGTATAATCGCAGCCACAAATCGTGAAATACCCCGCATGGTGGAAACAGGCACGTTTCGCGAGGATCTGTATTTTCGCCTCTCAGCGGGTTTCTTATCCATTCCCCCGCTACGCGAACGCCGCAGTGACATCCCCATACTCTGTCGTATTCTGCTGGAGCGGATCAACACAATACTGCGCACCCCCAAAAGCCTGCCAAAGGAGACACTACACCTCCTTGAGTCCTTGGATATGCCAGGAAACGTGCGAACGCTTAAGAATATTTTGGAACGCAGCGCCAGATTGTGCAAGCATACTACAATCAAACCGGAAGATTTATATTTTCCCGCTGAGGTAAAAGCCACTGCCTTGCCAAGGGCTCTGCCTGATCTTACGTCTGATTTTAATTTAAATGAGTATTTACAGGAACTGCGGATTGAAATAGTAAAAAAAGCCGTGTCCGAATCTCTCAATAAATCTCAGGCTTCGCGCAAACTGGGAATAACACCACAGGCTTTAAGCCAATATTTATTGCGTAAAACAGAGTAGAGCCCGGATATTTCATAAATAGAGTCCATTATACAATGCTCTTTTGAGGTCATTGCACAATGGACTCTGACAACTGCGCAGCAGGTGCCCGCAAGCGAGCAGCGCAGCGTGCCGGGCTACTTCAATTTCTGAATGTGCAAAACTTTCTGTACGTTATCATTTTTTATGAAGGGAGTGTTCTCTTTGGGACTCGACCGGAATAAAAAATTTTTCTGACGCTGGCAGAGGGCAAAAGAGCCTATTTGACGACACTATCTAAGACTAAATAAAGTAAGGCCGGGGATAACCCCGGCCTTACATAAAAATCGAAAGAACGTCTCCGTTCAAACGAATTTATTTTACTTCAACTTCTGCACCGGCTTCAAGCAGTTGCTTTTTGGCGTCTTCTGCTTTGTCCTTGGTGATAGCTTCAAGAATAGTTGAAGGTGTTCCGTCAACTTTATCTTTGGCTTCTTTCAGGCCAAGGCTGGTAAGAGCACGAACAACCTTAATAACGCCAATCTTGTTAGCGCCAGCGCCCTTAAGAATAACGTCAAATTCGGTCTTTTCGTCTTCCACAGGAGCAGCAGCGCCTGCAACAGGCATCATCATTGCAGCGGCAGGAGCAGCAGCAGAAACGCCGAACTTTTCTTCCAGTTCCTTAATGAACTCAGAAAGTTCCAGAACTGTCATATTGGCAATAAATTCAACTACTTGTTCTTTGGTCACGGACATGGATATTCTCCTTAAAAATTTGGCTTGTTACAGGGGGAGGCTTAAGCAGCCTTTTTTTCTTCAATGGCCTTAAGCGCATACAACATTCCACGAATGGTGTTGGCCAACAGCGTTACGAAACCGGTAGGTACGGCATTGAGCGTACCAAGAGTTTGCGCCAGAAGTTCCAGTCTGCCTGGCAGCTTGGCAAGAGCCTCAAGCTGTTCCACAGTAAGGAATTTACCTTCAAGGCATCCATGACGCAATTTCAAAGTCTTACTGGTTTTCGCAAATTCCGTCATTGCTTTTGTAACAGCAACGGGATCGTGCTTTCCAATGGCTACAGCGCAGTTTTCGCGGAAGTTGTCCTTAATGACATCTTGAGCTCCGCCTGTGAAGGCCAAACGCGCCAAGGTATTCTTCACGATAAGCAGGTCACCGCCGCTTTCACGAAGCTTTACCCGAAGGCGAGTCATTTCTTCCACCGGCATACCCTTGAAGTCGGCAACAACCGCAATGGTAGCTCCCTCGGCAGCAGCCTTAATCTTCTCAATAACTGCGGCTTTTTGTGTTCTATTCACACGACTCTCCTGGAGTTGGTTGTGCCTGGTGGAAATTACAAGCCAAAAAGTCTCGGCAGGTCTTACGCATTCTTAACTACAGAAAACCAAGCGGTTAGTGTAATAAAAAATAATGCCTACTGTCTATGACTCGAATTTCCAGTCCTCTTGCCAAAACGCGGCACTTTTCCTTATGGGGAAAAGGGCCGCGCATCGAAGGGTAAACTACCCTTCGATAAATTTACGTATAACGGTTGGTTCAATCTTAAAACCAGGGCCCATCGTTGTGGAAACAGCCATGGCCCGCATGTAGGTACCTTTGGCACCAGAAGGCTTTAAGCGGTTTACTTCCACTAAAAGGGTCTTGAGGTTATCAAGAATTTTCTCTGCCCCAAAAGAAACCTTACCAAGAGGAGCGTGCAGCACACCGGCTTTATCCACTTTGAACTCAGCTCGGCCTGCCTTAACTTCTTTCACAGCAGCGGCAACATCAAAGGTAACCGTACCTGTTTTGGCGTTAGGCATAAGACCACGGGGGCCAAGCACTCGACCAATCTGACCAACAAGAGCCATCACGTCGGGGGTGGCTATGGCGCAATCAAAATCAAGAAAGCCCTCTTTTACGCGGGCTACCAGATCTTCACCACCGGCAATATCGGCACCGGCAGCCTTGGCTTCAGCTTCTTTTTCACCTTTGCAGAAAACAGCCACACGCACTGTTTTGCCAAGCCCATGGGGCAGAGCAATAGCACCGCGTACCATTTGATCAGAATATTTAGGATCAACGCCGAGCCCAAGTGCTATATCCACAGTTTCATCAAACTTGGCAAAGGATGCCCCAAGGGATTTTGCTACGGCATCTTCAACGCTGAATCGTGTTTGTAAATCCGTGCCTTCAATGGCTTTACGGAATTTTTTTCCATGTTTGGGCATGGTGTACCTTTATCCTTGTCGTCGTTAATCTCCTGCCGTTGAAAGGAATATTTCCTTGCGGCAGTACAGTTGATTAAAGGCTATTTTACATCAAGACCCATGCTGCGGGCAGTACCAAGAATGCAGCGTTTTGCAGCATCCAGGTCTTTGGCGGTCAGATCGGCCATTTTCAGTGCAGCAATTTCTTCAACCTGCTGCATGCTGATAACGCCAACCTGGTTC
>JAVBJS010000151.1:0-23122 GCA_031546885.1 Desulfovibrio sp. | reverse complement strand
TAAGAGCTCAATGCCAAGAGAAGACATAATTTTTATCGAATGATTTCAAAGCAGAAGCTGCTTTGAAATAAAGGCACGCCGCGCTGCTCGCTTGCGGGCGTCTGCTGGCGCATCCGCAGAGGCCATTGTGCAATGGCCTCAAGATGGGATAATTGCGTTCAAATTTTACCAGAAAGCGAAAAGTAGCAGAAAATATGCCCTTTTAACATGCTTTTAAAGCCCAAACGGGCTTTAAAAGAAAGGCACGCTGCGCTGTCCGCTTGCGGGCACCTGCTGCGCAGTTGCCAGAGGCCATTGCGCAATGTCCTCAACCCTGGTTAAGGACAAAAGAAAGTGGCAGCAGAGTCCAGCAGGGCACTGCCTTGCCATTACGGCGGAGTGGATGAAAAACGGAAAGCTTTACAGCCGCCAGAGCTGGCGCGCTAAGCAGTTCATCCACGCTTTGTACCACCTCCGCACGATCCACAAAGCCATCTGCCGTGATATGAATGCGTAAAAGAACCTTGCCCGTAATGCCCTGTCGCCGCGCCTGAGCGGGATATTCCGGCTGCACAAAGCGCTTGAAGGAAGGCCCGTCGCTGCCGCCAAAGGAAGCCAGAGCTCCGGCCGCTTCCGCTTTGTCCTCCCCCTTGCCTGGTGTACTTCCAGAAGACCGGGAACCATCAGACTGCACCCCACTCGATGCGCGATTTTCCTTCGGTAAAGGCCGCGTTCTCTGTGCGAGGGTCTTTTTTTGTTGCTTCGGCGCTGCTGTGTTTTTTTGTTGCTCCACTGGTACTATGTTTTTTTGTTGCTCCGCTGGCATTGCACTTTGAACGGGACGAGATGGCTCCCGATTTTCGGGCTTAGGCTGCACGGGAGCGTTCAGATTTTTTTCCGGCAGAAACTCCACCTGCGGAGTCACCCCAGTAAGAACCTCCTGCGGTACCTCTCTGGCAATCTCTTCCTGCGGGGTTTTCTCGGCAGGGGGTATTGGGGTAAGCTGCGGCGAAATTGTTGTGGAGACTTCCGCGAGAACTTTCTCATTTAGCAGCGCCAATCCAGCAGGTGGGGTGTCCTTAACCGCAGGGGGGCGGGCCAAGCTTATATATTCCAGGAGAATAGGCCTGTTTCCTTCACTCCCTTCGGTTAACGGCGCACCCGGTATACTTACCGCATAAAAGGAGTCTGCCACCAGCATGCCGGCGCAGAGCGCATGCAGCAACAGGGCAATCAGCATCGCACAACTGAAGAGCCAGCTCCGCCGGGGCTGGGTTTCAATATGCGGGAGTGACAGCGGCAGATCCGAAAAGTTGTCTATTTTCAGTGTGCTCCGACTGCACTCATCCGGCACCTGCTCCAAAGGGCTCAACAGAAAACACCCTTCGGCAAAGGCGAAACTCGAGGTGTGTGTGTGCATGGGTTGCGATCCACCAGCATGGAGCATGAGTAAACGGAAGTAACATATTCCTGCGTCAACACATCCCCAGGTGGCCCATATGCTGCAACGCGCCCATCCCGCACGAGCAACAGCCTGCCGGCAAACATTGCAGCCAGATTCACATCGTGCGACACCAGAACGACGGCAATGTTTTTTTCCTGCCGGAGCATGCTCAGCATATCCATAATCTGCATTTGATGCTTGTAATCCAGGGCGGAAGTGGGCTCATCCAGTAAAAAAAGTTCCGGCTGTTGGCATAACGCCCTGGCAATACTCACTCGCTGGCGCTCCCCTCCACTCAAAAGGCGGAGCGAGCGGTTCGCAAGGTGTTCCACCCCCGCAAAACGCATGGATTCAAGTGCTACTTCGTGATCTCGCGCATTTTCCAGTCCCAGGGTATTTTGCCAGGGAGCCCTGCCAAGACGCACAACCTGTAGTGCCGTAAAAGGTAAATCGCCTTGCATAAACTGTGGCACATACGCTATACGGCGGGCGCGCTCTTTTGGTGAAAGATCACGCATGTCGCAGTCGAAAAGACGTACCACCCCCCTCTCGGTTTTTTCCAATCCAGCCAAGATCCTGAGCAAAGAAGTTTTCCCCGAGCCGTTGGGCCCGGCTATCGCGACCATTTCACCCGCTGCCGCCGAAAACGACACATTCTCCAGCACAGGCTCGTGCCCGTAGCAGAAGGAAAGATTACTGACATCACATACAGTATGCACGCTATACCTCACTCCCCCTGCGTTGCAGCAGAATAAAAACAGGAGCACCAATCAGCGCGGTAAGAACGCCCACCGGCAATTCCCCCTCGGGGGGCAGTGTTCTGGCTAAAAGGTCACAGACAATGACAAAAGAAGCCCCAAAGAGCACGCACCCGGGAGCCAGCAGCCGGTTGTCCGCCCCCAGTGCCAAGCGGAGCGCCTGTGGCACCACCAGCCCCACAAACCCCAGAGGGCCCACCGCCGCAACCAGAGCGCTTACCATGAGAGAGGTTACAGCCAGCAACAGGTACATAACTTTTTCCGCCGGCAGCCCCAAGGTAACTGCGGCATCTCTACCGAGCACCAGTATATTCATAATGTGCCCGGAAAGCATAAGAAAGCAAATGCCCGGTAGCAGAAACACCGTATACGTCAGGGCTTTTTCCAAGGATGGCCCCCCCAGATTACCCATAAACCAAAACATTATAGTACCTATTTCAAAAGGCTTGGCGAGGGCAATAAGAAAAAGAATAACCGCGCCGCAAAAAGCATTGAGCATAACCCCGGAGAGGAGCAGGCCCATTTCATCACGATGAGGCCAAGCCATGCGCAGAATCAGAACAAGCGTGAGCATGCCGCCGCAAAATGCCGCAAGGTGGCTTCCAAAAACACTCCATCCTAAAAGAATACCAAGAATGCCTCCCACGGCTGACCCGCCAGACACACCGAGAATATAGGGCTCCGCCAGCGGGTTACGCAGCACATTCTGAAAACAGAGCCCTCCCAAAGCGAGAACCGCACCGGTATTGGCAGCCATAATCACTCGCGGCAGACGCACCCCCAGAATAACGGCGCGTGTGCCTATATCGCCGTCACTGGTAAAAGCAGCAAAAATCGCACCAGCGCTTAGCGGGGTTGACCCCAAGAGCAGACCCGCCGCCATGGTAACCACAAGAACCACAGTCCCGGCACAAAGAATCCGCGGAAGTGTCATCATATCCCCCGCTGCCGCAGCGTCACTGAACTATCTTGCTGCCACAGCAAAGCTATAATCATATCCATCGCATCCAGGCTCCGCAACGAAGGTCGAAACATGAGATCTTCCGACACACCGTAGACCAGAGCAGAGCTTCTCCCGCTTTGAGCCGCCAGGGGCTGCATTTTACCGCCCGCTGGAGCGATAATAACGTCAGGCTTAAGCAACAGCAGATCTTCCTGCGATAGGGGGGGATACAATATGCCCCCCCGCAGGGGGATATTTCCCCCGCAGCGTTCCACCAATTCAGCGGGATACGTTCCCCGTGCGGCAGCCATAAACGGGTTGGCCTGAATACGCACCAACACGGTGGGGCGGCCTCCGTTCGTCTCAACATACCTTGCGACAGCGGCGTCCAGGTGCCCCAGTCGTTCATCCATTACTGTGACCAGATGAGTCGCCTCTTCCTGACGATCCAGCGCAGTACCCGCCAGCAGCAAAGCCTCCCGCACTCCTTCCAGAGACTGTGGGTTCAAGATAAAAACAGGAATGCCCATTTGCTCAAGCCGGTTCAGAACGGCTGACGGGGTTCCATCTCGCACCGCCAGACACAAATCGGGTCGCAAGGCCACAATTCGCTCCAGATCCGGGCGGTAATAGCTGCCCACACGAGGCAACAGGCTGGTTTCAGGGGGAAAGTTACTGTGCTGGCAGCACCCGACCACATTTCCCCCTGCCCCCAAACTGAAAATCATCTCCGTGATATTAGGGGCCAGCGATACAATGCGGCGTGCCTTATCCGGCAGGGCCACCATTCTTCCTGTCTGATCCTTGAGCCACAGGGCATGCGCCGGAACCACCTGCAACAAGGCGCACAACAGTACACCAGCCAAAAAGCCCCACATCCATGGAGTTTGGGGAGGCTTCACCTCCCCCCAAAAATCATGGCACGAACGAAAGAGCGTTTCCTTAGAATTCATAATTCACGCCCAAGGTAAGGGTTCTGCCGGGCATGGGAAATTCCGGCTTATAGCCGTAATATTTATCTTCCAGATTACGAACATCAAGATAGACAGACAGCTTTTCAAAGGGTGTCACGGTCAGCCGGGCGTTCACCAGGGCAAAGGAGGAAAATTCTCTGTACTTGCTCGTGTCGAAATCGTAACCAAGATGATCCCCCATGACCTGTGTGTTGACATCAAACCAGATGGATCCAAGCGCCGGAACCTTGTCCAACCCTACCCCCAGGCCCACAAGGCCGGTATAGCGCGGCAGGTCTGTGATCGTTCCTGTGGTCACGTTATCGCCCTTATTTTCACGTGTAAGCAGGTATTCCCAGTTGGTGTACGGAGATAGCTTCAAGGTATGCTCACCTACGGAAAAAGAATCCGAATACCGCAACGTGGCCTCAAGGCCAGACACGTCCTGCCGCCCTTGATTCACATATTCCCTAACCCGCGCCCAGGGGGAAGACGAAGCAAGATCTTTAAGCGCGATGCGATCCTTATACCGGGTTTGAAAATAGCCCATTGTCCCGGAGATACCAAATTTTTCAAAATCAAGGCCGGCATCCCAGGTCAGGCTTTTTTCCGCATTCAGCCCGGAATTGCCCACATAGGTAGTACCCCAGGAGGTGTATTCTCCTGAAAGCTGCATGGAGGTTGGTGGAACATAGGCGGTGCCCAGCGAAGAACGCAGCCCCAGCCAATCGAACATCCACCAGGTGGCCCCGGTGCTCCAGGTAATATGATCAAAATTATTTGAGCCTGTTTTGAGATCAAGGCTCTTGGAGTTGGTTTTTGTTCGGGAGTCATACATGTCGTAGCGCAATCCATATTGCGCTGTCACAGAAGACAAGGGAGAAAATTTGTGTTCCGCAAACACAGAGTAAACATTGGTATCGCTGTTCGGCTCAGAAATGGAACTTCCCCCCAGCTTTTGCTCGTGCAGCGCGTATTCCGCGCCCACAGCCAAGCGCCCCATATCCAGCGCCATGGCCTTGGGCAGGGGCAGCCCCACAACAGCCCGGCTCCCAAACATTTTGGAAGTAAAGCGTGAGGTGTAGGGATATTGTTCCCTATTTTCATCCGTGTAACGATTTTGATTACCATACAGGCTTGCCTTGATGCTGACCCCATTATCCAGGCGCGAATCCAGTCCCAGCGAGCCGTACCCCCAGGAATTGGATGTCTTGCTGTTGGGAGTGGGCCAGTAAATATCGCCGGGACTGCCTGTATCATAGACTTCCTGTGTGGCAAAAACACCGGAAATGGAGGTTGCATCGTGGGGACGCCAAGTCAGGCTGCCGCCCCCCCCGCTCTTGTTGGAAAACGTGTTTTTATAACGATGACCACGCCCGGTATAATAATTTCCGGCAGAATCCGTTTGGGCACCCACAGCAACGCCAAACGTATCCTTCTCAAAACCCCCGGACAAGCCGCCTCTGATATTATAGTGGTCATTACTGCCGCCTTCCGCCGCAATGGATCCCTTCAAAGGGCCCTTGCCTTTCCGGGTAATGACATTAACGACTCCGCCCACAGCGGAACCGCCGTACAGCACGGAGGCCGGGCCGCGCAAAATTTCGACGCGCTCAATGTTGGCAATGGGAATATTATCGAGATTGCCGGTACCTGTACGGTTGCCGTCAATAAGCAGCAGCACCTGATCGCTGAAGGTGTTACCCACTGATTTACCCGAACTGAAACCGCGCAGGGTGAAGCGGCTGAAACCACCGGGCTGCACCAGCGTGTTGACAGATGAGGTTCGCTCCAAAAGCTGGGTTAGCGTGAGCGCTCCACTCCGCTCCATTTCCACGGGTGTGATGACTTGCACATTAGCCGGAATATTTTTCAGAGCTTCAGGCTCGGCAGACGCGGAAACCAGCACTTCCTGCAAAACGGAAGGCGCGCCTGACTCTGCATACGCAACCCCCGACAGACACAACACTAACAAAACACAACACAGAACGATTCCGGGCTGTAGGGAAAAAAAAGAAATACGCATGCTACCTCCTTGTCCCGACCTCGAGGACAAGTATGTTGTGAGGGACGCATGCCATAAGTTCTTGCGCGGCAAACACGCCGGCAACAAAATACCTCAGGGCGACCACGACCCTCAGTTATCTGGGTTGCTTCAGGCTGGTTTCCCGGCTCAAGATTCATCCTACTACCGCGCCTTCCCATGGAATTCCATAGTGGCTTGTGCGGGATCGTCCTCTTTCACGGTTGCGGGCCAGCGTCGGTTTCCACCGAACTTTCCAATTCTCCCGGAATATTCCGGGCACCTGAAGTAAAATAAAATTTGTTCTGCCTTCCTCCTTGCAAAAATACCTGTGCGTCTGGAGTAATGCCTTTTTGCCTTTCAGGCAAGGAACTTGTTTGCACCATCAAAAACAAACGCTGCGCCATCCGCAGGAAGCCCGTTTGGGCTTTAAAAGCATGTTAAAAGGGCATATCTTCTATTACTTGCCGATTCCGAGTAAAATTTGGGAAAGTATACCCAGACCTCTATAACAGTGAGGCCATTGCACAATGGCCTCAAAATATGCTGATATCTCATTATGTGTTGAATAATATGTTCTGTCAGCCCCGTAATCTGGGAAAGCCTTTGCTGCAGAAGTCATTGCTGCCGCCATGCAACCAATTGCCCATTGTTTTTCTTCTTGTGTAGCATTCGGTGACGCCAAAAGGATATTGACCTTTCTGATGTCAGAAAGGTGAACGGCTTCATGGGCTACATGAGTCACTGCCTCAATAAAATTGGCCTGCTTGGCGAGTCCCTCCAAATAGGCGGCTGACATAGATATAGCGTACTATTTCTTCATCAAGGTAAAATTTTGTATTCCATTGAGGTTTGTCCTTCACATTTCGAGTTCGTTGCATTATGCAACGAACTCATGTTACGACTGAATCCAAGGCTACTAAAAATGGAATAAGTACCGTGCCATATGTACCGAAGGCTTACTGAGAAACGCCCCCAGTGAGGCTTGGGTACATCTCCCAAGCCTCACTGGGCGTAATTTTGCAATGTGTTTGCAGGGTTATCAAAAGAACGTCCACTGTTCCCAAAATGGCTCAGCATCTTTTGTGATAACAAAAGAAAGGCCTACCAAGCCTGCATTAACCTCTTTTCCCGTGTATGTCTTTGTGGCGTGATGATATGTTGCATATTCTGTAAATTTAGGAAGATATTTATCAGGATCTTTTCCCTTTTTAGCCCTAGCAAAAATGGTGAGATCAAACCGCAACGCTTGTTGCTGCAAATCAACCATAAAGGACCAAGGGGGAGGCTGAAGGTGTTTTCGCACTCTTTCCGGTTGATCTTCAGAAAGGGTACCGTTTTGAGTGAACGTTGTGAATAGAAATGGCCATTTGGTAGAGGAAGGTGATATTCTTATAGTTTTTAGCGCACGCAATGGGGCATACGAATGTGCTACTATATAAGGATCGACGTACCCTTTCTCGTTAATTTGTTCAAAAAAATCGACAACATCGGGTATGTTATGTTTTGTTTTTTGAACAAAAGTTATTGTATCTTTTTTTATATTTACAACAAGGTAACCACAATATAGCGGAAATTTTGCGTTATCAAAACTCTCATCAAGATAAGAATAGCCAGCCGCCAAAGCTACATAGTAGATAGCATTTTCATCGTCGCTGTGGTATTTTTCTTTCGCAACGGCAGTACTGGTCATAAGCGTTATGCACAAGAACAGGAAAATGTGCAGGTATTTCATTGTCCTCTCCCATTAGATCTGTTTAACCACGTATTTACGAGGCCACTGACGGGTTCTTCATATGACTTGGCATGCTGTTCTGTGGGATTCAATTGATATAGCTCATTACCAACAACATCTCTATCGAGATAAAACTTTGTGTTCCACTGGTATGAGATCTGTGCACGTAACGCGTTGCTGTCGTAGCCTTTGTCGCCCATGACCGTTGGCGCATGATGCTCTAGCGCTTGCCCCGCAAGCGTGGACGCATGTCGATGGTCACTCGACTGCCCCGGAGACAGAACCAATTTGAGCAAACGCCCAAGTTCATCCACCAGTATGTGGATTTTTGTTCCAAATCCGCCTTTTGAGCGGCCTAAGGCTTGGCAGCCCCCTTTTTCCGGGCTCCCGCCGCATGGCGATGAGCTCGGATGACGCTGCTGTCCATGAAAGTCACGCTCACCTTGAGCACTCCGACTTTTTGTAGTCGCATCAAGACTTTCCACCAGACTCCGCGCTCAATCCAGCGCTTGTAACGCATAAAAATCATCATCCAATGCCCAAAGGCTTCGGGCATTGCCCTCCATCGGCAGCCTTCGCGCAGAATATACAGCGCGCCTTCCAATGCATGCCTATCTGAAATTTTGGGCTTGCGGCCTCGAGCGTCCCTTTCTTCCTGCAATATCGGCTCGATAAGCGCGAATTGCTTGTCGGTCAGACTGTAGAGATTGTCCATGCTGAAAACATAACATTTACACACGAAAAGACAATTTATTTGTTAGCAAGGCCTAGATAGTGTCGTCAAATAGGTTCTTCTGCCCTCTGCCAGCGTCAGAAAAACTTTTTATTCCGGTCGAGTACCAAAGAGTACACTCCCTTCATAAAAAATGTATCTTCCTTGGCAGAGAACGAAATATCTACCTTTGACGACACTATCTAAAGCAATCACTCTTGTGGAGGAAGACTGCAATGATCTTTTTTGGGAAAAACATAGGAAGCAACAATGCCAGCCAGAAGCAGTCCGAGCACTATTGCCAGATTGACTTCCGCAGAAAGATGCAGGAAGCCGCCAACGCCTGCCAGCATTTTAACACCTACAAAAACGAGAATGGCAATAATTGCCGTTTCCAGATGACACAAAAAGCGATTTGCGGCCGCAAGCAAAAAGTAGAGAGAACGAAGCCCAAGAATGGCAAAAATATTTGAAGTGTATACCAAAAATGTCTGTTCAGCCGGCAGAAGAGGCTGCTCAAGCCCTGCAAAGATGGAAAAAATGGCAGGAACACTGTCAAAGGCAAACATGACATCTGCCAACTCCACCGTTACGAGGCAAAGAAAAAGAGGAGTCGCACATAATACGCCATTTTGACGTGTAAAAAAGTTATGCCCGTCAAGCTTTGGATAAACCGGCAAAATCTTGCTGGTCATGCGGACAGACCAGTGATCATTATAATTTTCCATTTCCGGGGCGGCACTTTTATCCTGCCTCCACATTTTCCAGGCAGTCCACAACACAAAGATACCGAAAACGAAGAGTGCTCCCTTGCCAAAGAGAAAAATGACAGAGCTGCCAAGACCCACAAAAATAAGTCGCATGACAACGGCACCCAAAATACCGTAATACAAGATTCGATGCTGATGGTGCGCTTGAATACTGAATGATGCAAAAATAGCTATAAAAACGAACAAATTATCGACGGACAAACTTTTTTCAAGAAAATAGCCTGTCAAAAAAAGCATGCCGTGATCACGCCCATGCATCATCCCAATATAGAGAGCAAAGCCGAGGGAGAGCGCAATCCAAAAAACCGACCAAGCAGCGGCGTTGCTCACAGAAATAGCTTTATCCTGCCGGTGTGCCAAAAGATCTACAACAAGAGCAGCGACCACAAGGGCCACAAACAAAAAAATTTCCCAAAGCGAGTATCCACCTGCCATATTGACTCCAAAATATAGGTAAAAAGTATTTTTCAAAACTATTCATACAAGCTACGTTCAGTCAGGATATAATTGAGGGTCTGGAGGGAATCATTCCCTCCAGAGGGGTAAGTATGGCGCGTGTGGCTAGGGATTATTTGAAAGAAACCAGATCATCGAGCAAGTTAGAGCAATTTCACTGTAGCATTCCTAGGCAGAGCGAAAGCCGCGCAGCGTGCTGTTACTACGGGGATGAAGCAAGCCCGCGCTATGAGTTCGTTGCACAATACAGCAAATTCAGTTTAGTCTTCCCTTAAAAAGTCTTCCGAAAGCTCTTGAGAGCTAAATGCCAAGAGAAGACATAATTTTTATCGAATGATTTCAAAACAGAAGCTGCTTTGAAATAAAGGCACGCCGCGCTGCTCGCTTGCGGGCGTCTGCTGGCGCATCCGCAGAGGCCATTGTGCAATGGCCTCTATATGTAGTACCCAAGCGCAGCAATGCATTTTGCTATATTCTAGATAGCGTCGTCAAATAGGTTCTTTTGCCCTCTGCCAGCGTCAGAAAAACTTTTTATTCCGGTCGAGTACCAAAGAGCACACTCCCTTCCTAAAAAATGTTTCTTCCTTGGTAGAGAACAAAATATCTGCATTTGACAACACTATCTAGAGCAATTTTGATTTTTTAAGAATTTCCCGCAAAGCAGCATCATGCCCATCACTCAGTGGAACAAGGGGGAGACGAAGTTCGCCACCCATGCGGCCCATATGAGTCAAGGCAGTTTTTACCGGAATGGGATTGGTATCCAAAAAACAGGCACGGCAAAGCGGTGCGAGGGCATAATGCAATTGTTGCGCTGTAGCAAGATCGTTACTCGCCACTGCCTGGCACAATCGCACATACATGTTAGGGGCGATATTGGAAACAACAGAGATAACACCCTTTCCGCCAAGGGCAAGGGAAGGAAGCAGGGTAAAGTCGTCCCCGGAAAGAAGAATAAAGTTATCGTCGCAAAGTTCAAGAATATCAGAAACTTGAGCAAGGTTTCCCGTCGCTTCTTTTACGCCTATTACATCAGGAATTTCATTGTAAATACGGGCCATGGTTTCCGGCAAAATATTGACACCTGTCCGGCCAGGGACATTATACACAATGGTAGGAACAGAAACTTCCGCCGCAATGGCCTTATAGTGCGCCAGCAACCCGGCTTGAGATGGCTTGTTATAGTAGGGTGTTATGAGCAAAATAGCATCCGCTCCCGCCTGCTTGGCAAAACGAGCCAACCGCACAGCTTCCTCTGTATTATTGGAACCTGCCCCGGCAACCACAGGCACGCGGCCTGCTGCCTGTTCTATGCAAATACGAATGACCGCTTCATGCTCGTCATGCGATAGCGTTGCAGATTCTCCCGTAGTGCCGCAGGGAACAAGGCCATTAATCCCTTCAGTAATCTGATGCTCGATATGTTCCCGGTATTTTTCTTCATCAATTTTACCTCCCTTGAAGGGAGTCACAAGAGCAGTGAGAGCACCTGTAATGACCATATTCATTCTCCAGCGTTACATGTGCGAAACGAAAAACCAGTCATTCAGCCCTGTGAGAGCAGCTTAACTTGAAATAGCTGAACTGCTTGGCAATGCGCCAGCAGACACTCGTGTAGCGTGTCATTCTCTTGGTATTTTGCGCAACGGGCTCAAGATGACGAAGCGTATTCCACAACCCAAGACCGTTGCCCAAGTAATTTTGCAAAGCCCCGCCGTATCAGCAACCTTTCGTAGCTATCTTACTTTTTAGCAGGGGCAGCTTCTGAAGCAGCTTTAGCATCTGCATTCGAAGGTGTGGCGGCGTCATTCTGCATGGGAGCCATACCCTTTGGCGGCATGCTGGGCGGCATCATCATACCGGCCGGAGGCATACCACTCGCAGGGCCCACTTCCTCCGGGGTCAGCGGAGTATACACAACAGGAGTCAGGTTCATCTTTGCAATAATTTTTTTAGTCAGATCAATTCTTGGATTGAAAGACAACACTGCATCTTCATTAACAATTATGTCTATCTTTTCTTCTTCACGGCAGCTATCGAGAGCTTTTTGATACGCTGCATTCAGCGTGTTGATAACCATTTGCTGCTCTGCTTCAAAACGCTTTTGCATTTCAGGCAAGCGCATCTGCAACTTATCGGAAGCCTCTTTACTTTTCGAGCTTTCCGCTTCTGCCTGAAGCCCTACAAGTTCCGTCTGTAATTGTTTACCCAAGGCATCCAGGTGAGCCGCGCCCGCCTTGCCGCCATCGCTGTCTTTAAATACAGAGGTTGTGTTAATAACACCAATCTTTGCAGGAACCTCTACAGAAGCCGTTACCGCGCTTCCCTTTGCAGCCCCCTGTGCTTCGCTGGTAGCCTTCTGGGCATTCTTATTAGATGTAGAATCGTCACACGCAGCAAGTAGCACAATCATCGCCAAACTGACAAAAAATACCTTGGAACCGTGCATTCTATTTCTCCAAAAAAAATGTGTATGAAATGATACAAAAAAGTTAGCACAGCCGCCCAGCCTACACAAGCGAAAACCAGAGGGCGCTGCCCCCCTGGCCCAGATATTTCACTACCACAAGAGCATGTTAATTTTGAAATGCTGAATTCTGAGGGTACACAAAGTAGAGATCATTGTGCAATGGCCTCAAGATGGTATAGTTGTGTTCAAATTTTACAAAGGATCAAAAAGCAATAGAAGATATGCCCTCTCAACATGAGTTCGTTGCACAATACAGCAAATTCAGTTTAGTCTTCCCTTAAAAAGTCTTCCGAAGGCTCTTAAGAACTAAATGCCAAGAGAAGATATAATTTTTATCGAATGATTTCAAAGCAAAAGCTGCTTTGAAATAAAGGCACGCCGCGCTGCTCGCTTGCGGGCGTCTGCTGGCGCATCCGCAGAGGCCATTGTGCAATGGCCTCAACATGCTATGCAAGCATCTACCAGAGCCTGTTGAAACTAAGGAAAGGAACTCCAAGAGATTGAATCCCTTGGAGTTCCTTTCACCAATTTCTCTATGAAATATCCAGTCTAGAAAGGCCACACGTTATCAAGTAAGCGTGTCAGCCAGCCTGAGCGCTGCTTGTCTGCGAGTGTACCTTCGCCATAGTACTCTATGCGCGAATCAGCGAGTTGCGTCGAGTTAATCGAGTTGTCAGAAGCGACATCACGGGAACGAATAAGCCCGGTCACAACCATGTACTGCGTTTCATCATTAACGCGAATTTCACGCGCACCCTGCAACTGCAATACTCCACCTGGCAAAACTTGAATAACACGAGCGCCTATGGTGGCGGTAACGTAGTTTTCTCGCTTGGTTTCGCCCGTGGCCTTCAAGCTGGATGAGGAAGTTGTCGTCAGCATGGGGTCAGCCCCCACCGCACCCGACAATGGCCCAGCCAAACCAGGAATAACGCCAAAAGTCTTTTTGCCAAAAGCTGCCTCAATGCCGAGGCTGTTGTCTGTTTGCCTGTCGGCAGTGGTATCTGCCTTGCTTTTTGACTTGGAAGTTTCAATGATTTTCACAAGTACGATATCCCCCACCTGACGGGCGCGGTTATCCGCATAGAGTTCCGTACTCTCTGTTATGCTATATAACGATCCGGGATTACTTGCCTTCTGATCCGGTTCTGTATACGTTTGGGGAGGAGTCATGGGCGGCATGGGTGCTGCGGTACGCGGAGAATGACCACATCCGCTCAACAACATACTCACAGCAATGATAACGAGAATTCCGTGCCTGTTCATACTCTTTTCCTCTCTTACAGTGTAAAATCGTTTACTCTTATAAATGATGAGCTCATGCAAAGGTCAAAAAGGCCAGCTACTTCGGATTTAAGCAATTAAAATAGTCCACACAATTTTGCAGATTGATGAGGCTTATTTCATAAATGAGATTTCTCAATGGCTCCCAATACCTTTAGCCGCCGGAAGCAACATCCATCTCAGCCCGTGCTCTCAAAAAAGTAACCTACGGCGCTCCGTTAATAACAACCGTTGAAGCATCACGAATAACTCCGTAGAATTCTTTTTTGCTTTGCATATTCCGTACCAAAATATTTTCACCCACAGCGCCGTCAGACATGGCTTCTGCCTTGGTCAACAGACGTACGCTTTTACTCTCATAAACAAGGGTGACAACGCTCCCTTTACGAACAGTTGGAATATTGCCCAAATCTGTCTGATAAATCACCTGCTGCACACCAATGGGGCGAAGTATGCGCCACGGCCCGCCGCGCCCATCCCAAGGCGCATCCCGCAGAGAAGCGAGATTCATGCGAACAAAGGTGATTTTCCCCGGCTCAAGCACGTCATCCCTATTGAGGGGCTCACTGGCACAGGGAACTTCCGCCCAACTATCGACAAATACGGAACAGGATATTTTTTGCACCACCTGCCCATCCACCTCGTGAACCAGCAGGCGAAAATTTGTTCGGCCGGCACCCACTCGACGAGTAAGCTCCACCGATACCGTCTGCCTGTCATGATCAAGAAAGATATGGTTAGGCAGGCGAAAGTCCTTGAAAGCTCCTTCCCCTTCCAGTTGCCCAAGAGCTGGGGTGAGCCCCTTGATGGCAATTTGCTGAATCTGCTCTTTGGTAAAAACTGCCCCGCCCCGCTGAAGCGCCATGGACCCAGGAAAAAGACAGTATGGCGCGAGATCCTGCATGGTACTCATGACAGCCTCTTGCAGACGAGGGCGGGTCATATTAACAGGTCTTCCGTTTTCTGGCGGCGCGGGCCACAACTCCCGCTGCGCCAGCACGGCCCAATCCTCTGGTGATATTTCCCCCGCCGGAACGGCCACTTCACCAAGCAGAACAACAGGGCCACGAATGACCACTGCCTCCAGAATACGGATACGCCAAGGCACATTTTGCATTTCCCCCGCATGTGCCGAACCGAGAAAGCTAAAGACAAGGATCAGTGCGACAAGAACCCCAAATCCGGGCCAGAGAGAAGGGCCCACCCCGGAAACCCGTAATCTGGCAAATCCGCATGGGACAAACATATCAACTATTCCTATTGCTTATGAGCGCTTGAGCTGTACTGCTATTTGCAGCATGGAGTCTGAAGTTTGAATAGCCTTGGAGTTCATTTCATAAGCCCGCTGGCCCACAATCATGTTAACCATTTCATCCACTACTTCAACGTTGGACATTTCCAAAAATCCTTGAGCAATGGTGCCCACATTTTCCTGGCCCGGAACACCTTCTACAGCGTCACCGGAAGCCTCCGAGATATTGTAAAGGTTACGCCCCTTGGCCTCAAGACCAGCCGGGTTGATGAAGGTATACAAAGGGATATCGGCGGCGGCAAGCTCTGCTCCGTTGGCGTCCAACGCGGCAATGTGGCCGTTTTCCGTTACCACAACGTTTTTCGTCTCAGCGGGAACGGTAAATTCCGGCTGCAACACATAACCGTTGGCAGTAACCAGCGTACCATCCTGATTCAATTTAAAGGCCCCGGCGCGTGTATAGGCCTCTTCACCATTAACCAGCACCTGAAAAAAACCATCGCCTTCAATGGCGAGGTCGAGGGGGTTACTGGTATTTTGATAATCACCCTGCGAGAAAAATTTGTGCACAGTGGTAGGGCGAACACCAAGGCCCACCTGAATACCCGTTGGAATGCGCTGATCACCATCGGTACCGGTAATGGAGCCCGCAACGCGCAAGTTTTGATAAATCAGATCTTCAAACTCCGCCCGGCCCTTTTTAAATCCCGTGGTGTTCACGTTGGCAAGGTTGTGCGAAATTACGTCAATATTAAGCTGCTGGGCAATCATCCCTGAAGCCGCTGACCAAAGTGAGCGCATCATACGAAAAATCCTTGTTTTTACTATGTTAACACATCATTCTTACTGCTTGCAGGAGGTGGATAGCGTCTTATTTCAAAAACAAAACACGCGCCCTTACAACTAATTAAAAGCCTGCAAAGAGTTACATGATTTTTTACTGTTACTGATATCTATTTATCACAAAGAAAGCATTCCGCATGTACAATGCGGGGAGCATGATAGAATGCTGTAAAAGAAAGTAAAAACAATACAGCACTTACAAGCATTGAGCCCATAGAAACCATGTTTGTAATAGACCCCGCTTCCGCAAGAATATTATTTGTGCTTTGCATTATCTCCCTCTCCCTACTTTGTTGACAGCTTCTTTATCAATGGCATCGCTTGTTTGCATGACCTTTGTGTATGCCTCAAACTGACGCTGGGCCTCTATCATATTTACCATTTCATACACAGCATCCACATTGGGAGCCTCCAAAAAACCCTGAGCCATGAAACCCCTTGAAGGCACTTCTTCGACGTTTGTTCCCGCGCGCGGCTTATACATATTCTGTCCAGCCTTTTCGAGATTCTTCACATCGTCCACACTCACAAGGCTTATCTGTCCTACTAGGTTTCCATCTGCAAAAATCCTGCCATCTTCCGCAATATTAAAATTGCGTACTTGGCCCGGAAGCGTAATGGGGCCACCATTACCAAGTACAGGATACCCCTGTTCGGTAATAAGCGTTCCTTCCGCCGTCTGCCTGAAATGGCCGTTCCGCGAATAAAGCTCACCCTGGGGAGTATCAATCTTGAAAAAACCCTCCCCGCTGATGGCAAGGTCAAAAGGGCCACCTGTTATCTTAAGCGGGCCCTGCTGAAAATCCGTCAAGGATAACGCCATGCGTGTACGAGCCATATGCTGCGGATCGGGCAGCATTTTCTTGGCCCGAATATTAGAAACAGGCTCAATCATAGTATCTGTCGCATAGCTTTCAAAAGTATCGCGAAAGGCCAACACATCGCGCTTGTAGCCTGTCGTGTTAACATTCGCCAAATTGTTGGCAATACTATTCATGCGATGTTCATTGGTTAGAGCGCCAAATAGGGCGCTAAACATAGCACTCTGCATACATCCTCCCGCTTGCAACAACGTCAACCACCAAGGTGGCTTCACAATGAATTTACCTTTCCTCCACAGCAGGCCAGCCTGACTGCAGACGACAAGACCATGCAAAACATATTCCAAATATAAAAGCGCCGCATATTCAGTGTGTTACAAAGAATATACGGTGCTTTATTTCAAATGCTAGAAAATTTCTACCAATTCGCGTCAGTTCTCTGACAAGATGTCATAGCTCCTGACCTGTGGACTTCATGACAACTAGTGCCTAATTGTTAAAATTTCGAGCATAAAATTTCACTGTTTCCGAAAAATAACAAAAGTATAACATACTGATTTTTAATAGGCACGCCGACTCAGTCGGCGCAAAATCCTGTCGGATTTTGTAGTGCTTACTTTTGCAAGTAAGCACTAGGGAGGAAGAATCTGGAGGAGGGAACCTCAAAGGATTCAATCCCTTGGTGTTCCCCCCCAGTCTTTTTATGAAATAGCAAGGCTAATGCTTAATAGCAACTACACTCCGGCAGGCTCTTTGGGACGAATTTCAAGGGTTACGCTATAATTCTGCTCCATCTCTACCAGCCGCTGTCGCTTACTATTCAATAAATGCAGCAGTAAAATGGAATCCGCTTCATACACAACCGTTGCGGGCTCCTGCCCTTGCGCAGCGCGCATTAAGCGCTGAATATCCCGAAGCGCCTGTTGGCTTTGCCATTCCAGATTGCGGCGTACCCCTGTACCCTTGCAATGCGGACACGGTTCCGTACTTATAGAAATAGCCGATGAGCCCAAGCGCTGCCGCACAATCTCCAGCATACCAAAGGGGCCTATCTTGCCAACATCATACCGTGCTCTATCAATCTTCATTCCTGCCCGTAAGGTGCGCTCCACCTCACGCCAATGGCTCCTGTCGCGCATTTCAATGAAATCAGCAACAACCTGTCCGCCAATGTCACGCAACCGCAATTGCAAAGGAATCATCTTTGCCGCTTCCATGTTCGTGCGATACGCCATGTCTTCAAAATTAGTCTTTCCGCCGCTGCGGCCGGAGTTGATGTCAATAGCGGTGAGCGCCTCTGTTGCATCAAAAACCAATCGACCACCAGAAGGCAGAACAACTTCGCGGGATTGAATCTGATCAAGTTGCTTTTGCAGGTTAAAACGATCAAAAAGCGAAAGGGCACTTTCCTTGTGTACACGTACCAGATTCTTCTTGTTAGGAAACAATATATCGGCAATCAGTGTAATGGCATCGGCTGTTTTTTCATCATCCAGCCACACTTCCACCACTTGCTCCGTCAAATAATCGCGCACAGCTCGAGTGGTCAAATCCATTTCCTGATAAATCAGCGCAGGGGCGGTTTCTTCTCCCCCACGGGTACGTACTTCTTTCCACACTTGCTGCAAATTTTGCAGGTCGCGCTGAAGATTGGCTTTGCTTGCACCCATGCTGACAGTGCGCACAATAACCCCAAGACCGGGCCCAGGATTTAAACCCTCCAGCAGATCGCGCAGGCGTGCGCGCTCTTCTTCATGCTCAACCTTGCGAGAAACACCAATCTGCTCGCGCCCAGGCGTAAGCACCAAAAAGCGCCCCGGCATGGAAAGATATGTAGTTAAAAAGGCACCCTTGGTTCCAGAAGGTTCTTTTACTACCTGCACAAGCACTTCCTGCCCCGCCTTAAGCACTTTCTGCACTGGTGGATACTTACGCCCACGCCCAGGCTCATGCGAAGCAATATAGTATTCAGGATGCACTTCATCTATCTGCAAAAATCCGTTGCGAGCCGCGCCATAACTAACAAAAGCCGCCTGCAGGTTGGGATCAATATTATGGATGATCGCCTTGTAGATGTTCCCCTTGGTCTTCGCCTGGTGCAACATCTCCACATAATATTCCTGCACCTGCCCTTCTTCAGTCAGAACCACTTCCACCTGTTCTTCAGGCTGCACACTCACAAACATCTTGCGGCGGGCATTCTGGCGCTGCTCCGCAGCCGCCTTACTCTTTTCGCTATCTTTGTCATCGTCCTTGTCAAGGATGTCCTCATCGTCCTCAAGAACAACCAAGCCGGAGTCACTGTCGCCACTCAAATCAGCATCCAGTAGCCCAGCGCCGCTCTCCTCATCATCCGGCGTCGCACCTGTAGCGTCCGCAGCAGTTGCGCGCTTTCTTCCACGACCGCGCCGGGAACGGCTCCGCCGACGCTTTTCACCCCCAGCAGAAGCTGTTGCCTCCGCCTCGTCCAAAGAATCTTGAGATTCACCAGCGTCAAAAGATTCGCCAGCTTCCAAGGAGATAATATCAACCTGAGATTCCATAGAGTCCGCAGGCTCCCACAAGTCATGTACCGTCAAAGGACTCACAGATTCCCACGCATCAGCCACAATCAAAGGACTTGCCGTGCCCAATGTTGCAACAGGCTCGGCAACAGCTTTCGCTTCCGGTGCCTTGTGCATATTTTCAGCCGCGTCGACGGGCGTAAAATCCGCAGCCATCGTCATGGATGCCCGCGTGGCCTTTTCTTCCTTTGGGTGCCCGTTACGGAAATCAGATCGCTCGCCAACATTTGAGGTTGCAGCCGACTGCGGCGCTGGACGGGATCTTCCCCGGCCTCGCCTGCCTGCCGTCCGTGCAGAAGAGAAGTCATCCGCACCAGCGGCAAGCGGTGCTGTGGAAGAATCTGCACTGAGTGTTCCTTGCAAAGCAGAGGGTTCTTTCGAGTCTGACTTTTCCTGAGTAGGGGCAGGATTCCAAGCCATTTCCCGCTCCTGGGTGAAGGCCGTCTCCCCACTCCATCCCTGTGAAGCGTTGTGCTGTGACACTCCAGCATGCTCAACCAAAGTCACTCGCTGCGATTCTATAGGATTCACCCGTTCGGAGGAACGCTCCTCAGCTACAGCTACTTCCCGTGCTTCTTGCGATAAGGGCACGTTCTTTTCACGGGGCTTTGCAGCACCACGCCTTCCAGAAGTTGCCTTTGCAGCAGAGCGACCAGGCATAGTTTTGTTAGCTTCGAAAGGCTCTGATTCAGACTGAGTGGTATCTAAAGAAAAAGCGGACGGGTCTAGCGCGGAATCAGCATTTTTACGAGCACCACGCCGCCCCCGTCCTGCGGCGGAAGAAGATTCCCCATCCCGCTCAGAAGATTTTGCAGCCCCGGCGCGGCGCGAAGAGCCAGAATGAGCCTTGGCTGCGCGATCCGCGCCCGTGGCAACATCTTCTGAGGTTTCTGCATTACGCCCCGAGGAGCGCTCTGCACTCCCCTCCGGTACGGAAGACACTTTTTCAACAGACGAAGCGCCAAGGTCTTGTGCAGCCTCAGTCTTCCTTTTGCCGGATGTGACTTTTCCAGCCACACCCCTGGGATCTTTTTTTTCAGAGGCTTTCTTTTCAGGCTTTCTTTGCGCCCTCGTTACCTCAGCATCCTGCTGTGCATCACCCTGTGCTGTGCTTTTCCCTTGAGTGGTCTCTTTGTCGGAAGCAGTTGTCTTTTTGCTGCGCGCAGCAGTTTTTTTCACGCTACCCGTAGCATCGGAAGCGTTGTCATTGGGAGAATCATTCAAATCAGTCATAGATATCCTTCAACAAAAGTTTGTGACCACAACATCAGGACTCGCCAAATCCGGCTTTCCTGACGCAGTGGATAGCGTAAGTATACGCGGTACAACGCGACCCTCCCATAAAAATCAGGGCCGCAGAACAAAAATTCCTTATGCAGCACGGGCCTCAGATATGCGACGGTGTTGCAATGCATTCTGTGTAGGTTCCACAGCAGGCCCTTGGCCCACCCTTCCAAAAAAGATCGTGTAAACACTACATGAATGAGGCATCAAAACCTTTTTTCAAGAAAATTGCAAGCTTCTGGAGCGCTTTACCTCTGAAATAGTTCCGCTGCTCCCAAAAATATGCCCCTAATCACTTAGCCCCATACCATTGTCTCGAAATATTTCTTGCCTCTCTCAAAAAATCAGCAAAAATTACTTGCATATCAAAACTTTTTCCCCTATACAACCTGGATATGTTGTTTTGCTCAACACAAAACACTTGCGGAGCGTAGCGCAGCTTGGTAGCGCGCCTGGTTTGGGACCAGGATGTCGCATGTTCGAATCATGTCGCTCCGACCAGAAAATATAGAGGTTACGTTTTACAACGTAACCTCTTTTTTTATTCTCAGACCGTTCTTGCGCGATTGCGCACACCGCCAAAGAATCACATATTTCATAAACAGAGGCCATTATGCAATGGCCTCAAATTGTGGATCATGGGGGCTGGAGGAGGGAAACTCAAGGGACTCAATCCCCCTTGGAGTTCTCTCCTCCAGTACTTAGCAATATTCGAACTAGTACGCTTTCATCGCAGGCTCATCATCCTCAACGGCAGGTTTTTGAGCAGGCTTTGGAGCAGACGTTGGAGCAGGCATTGTCATCTGAGTCTTCGTTTCAGCAGCTTTTTTGCGATTCACAAAATCTGCTGAAGGTGTCATGGAAGCCGCACGAGCTGAATCTACGGCTGGAACCATAGAGGGCATTTCACCCTTATCATTGGGAATTTGAATCCAACCAGAAGCAGGCATGGTTACAGGAATTTCTTTTCCCTTAGGAAGCTGCGACACATATTCATACGGCACACGATAGGCGCGGTAAGTAATGGGCATGGGAATATTCTCAGCGTATGGAGAAACATATTCCCACACAATATCCCCGGCCGTTGTTACTTCAAAAATACGGTTCTTGCTTCCTTCACAAATAAGCGTGTTGCCATTGGGCAAACGCTGCGCGCTACTGATAAATGCACTGAAGAAGAAGTTATCACCGAGCAATTGCCACTTCCGTGGAGCCTTCTGATGCACTTCTGCGGAATACTCCCACACCTTTTTCTTGGTCACAGGATCAAACTCAACAACACGACTGTAGTAACGGGGAAGAAGTTGCTTGTGATACGCTGTTGTTCCACCATTATCAAAAATCATAATGTTGCCTTCACCCGGCAAGCCTTTGGGAATCATGTGCGTGTGGTGAACTCCAAAAATCGGCCCCAGCTCGGCATCTTCCCCCGTAAAGGGAGGAGCAACCTGCCAAACAATGGCACCCGTGTTTCTATCAATAATAAACAGGTGGCTGGTTTCCCGGCTATCGGCGATAATGTTGTCCGGGTGAAAACGCTGGTCGCCCGCATCAAAATTCTTGTTGGGGCCAAGCCACGATGCGCAGTTGATGTGGAACCAGTCAAATCCATTAAACTCCGGCCCCGGCTTGGGGTTCCCAAGTTCTGCCTCCGCATTGTTCAGACGGCGCTTGACATCAGGGTCTGTCAGCATATTCTTGAATTCATCAATATGATCTGCCGCAGCCCAGTCAAATACAATTTTCCCATCTTTATCAATGACAATGATGCGGTCATCTTGAAGCTGCATTTTTTCCGTGATCTTGGGTGCAACAACTGTACGATGCGCTAAGATCAACATTTTGCCATCCAGCTTCGCCTTTGTCCCTGGAGCGTAATAGCCCACAGGATCGCCTTCCAGTTGCATATCGTGGTGCTGGCGAGAAATCCAGGCTGTTCCATCGGCCCCAAGAGGCATACCCTTGGAAGGAGTTTTTGTCTGATTCAGCTTGTTGAACTGGCGAATGGGCGTTCCCTTGAAATCCAAAACCGCAACGGTGTTTTCTCCCTGCCCAGCCTGATCATAGGAAGGATATATGGTAGTGAGAAGATGCCCGCCCGGATATACCTTATTCGGAAAACCACCTCCACCCTTTGTATCCCATTCATGAACAAGGTTACCGTTCATATCAATGAGTTTCGCGGAGCCTTTCCCCGCAAGAATGGTAAAACCGTTCCAGGTCTTTGCAGGGTCGTATGAAGTTACCCCAGTAACAACCACACGCGGCCCGGCATAGGCGAGCCCTGCCAGCATGAAAGAAAAGACAAGTGCCAAAATCCATTTCTTCTTCAACATAATAACTCCTCGTTGGCTGTGGCATAAAGCCTAGCAATACTAAGCCTTATGGTCTCTCCGGCTCCACCATTAGCACGAACGTGAAATAAAGCACAAGTGGGATATGTAGGGAAATTTTCTATTTTTAAGATAAAGAATCAATATGGAGTGCGTTCCTACCTTTATTCTATCGCATGACGCTCGGCCCCACGTTCTGTGGGGGCACTCGCTGTCGGGCTTGGTGCTCGCCGTAAAGAACCGGCTGCGCCTCCGTCGCCCTCCGCCCGAGACAGGGCGGGAGCCGCACCTCCTGTGCGGCAAGAATCCACTACCGCAGCACTTTGTAATTTTCTCAAGAACCTATACCCATTCTCATTTTGAGTTCGTTGCACATTGCAACGAACTCTGGCGATTGCACTGTGCAACGAACTCATTTTAGAGAATGGCAAACCCCATACAAAGTTAGTTACAATGCGCAACAAACTCTATATGGGGTTTGCAAAGGGGGTCACCCCC
>JAVBJS010000165.1:0-25450 GCA_031546885.1 Desulfovibrio sp. | reverse complement strand
AGGTGAAAAACACCTGAAATCCTTCCGCCGCAAGGGAAATGGCAATACATTTTCCAATGCCGCGTGAGCCGCCAGTAACGAGAACGGTGGGAACAAGGGTGGTCATAGTACATCCTTATGCGAAAGTATACATACTCATATCTCAAAGAGTATCAGGTTTCAACTGCTATAGAATAGCCAACCCCCTCAGGATACGATAATTTGTAAGATTGAGCGTAAATGTACGCCGTTTAAAAATGTAAAAGAGCCGCACCCCATGTGAAGCCCCCGCCAAAGGTTGTGAGTAAAACTCGCATACCCGGCTGAATGCGGTTTGTCTCAACAGCTTCGGCAAGTGCCAGCGGAATGGATGCTGCCGAGGTATTGCCATACTTATGAACATTGCAAAAAACTTTTTCAGAGGAAAATTCAAGTCGGCTTCCCACCGCTTCAATGATACGCATGTTGGCTTGATGCGGTACAAGGAGATCTATGTCGTTTGGAGTTAACCCATTGCGCTGCAACAAATCTTGACAGATATTACCCATGCTGCGCACCGCGTGCTTAAAGACATCGCGGCCTTGCATACGAATAAAATACTCTGGCCCAACAGTTTCACCAAAGGCGTAGTTGCTACTGCCGATATTGAGCAATTCCCCAAGGGAGCCATCTGATGAGAGAAGCACATCCTGAATAACGGCGGAAGAGGTAGGAAAGTTCTGGCATGAAGGTGCATGGGGTTTGGCGCTGACAATGGCGGCTCCGGCTCCATCCCCAAAGAGGATGCAGGTGCTTCTGTCCTGCCAGTTGCACCGGGAGGTGAGCAGTTCTGAAGCTACCAAAAGGATGCAGGCATTCTCGTCGGCAAGGGCCGTATACGCCGCTTGTTGCAGGGCGTAGACAAAGCCGGAGCAGGCAGCGTTAACGTCAAAGGCTGCAATATTCTTGATGCCAAGTTTGCTTGCTAATATACAGGACGAAGGCGGGCAAACAACATCAGGGGTGCAGGTGGCGTAAAAAATATGGGTAAGTTGAGAAGGGAGGAGGCCGGTACGCTCAAGGGTTACCCGTGCGGCAGCAAGCGCCAGATCAGAGCCCATTTCGCCTGCCGCAGCCATGCGCCGCTCTTTAATACCTGTGCGGGTGGTTATCCATTCATCCGAGGTGTCAACTCGCTTGGCAAGATCAGCATTGGTAATAATTGTTTCTGGAGAATATGATCCGAAACCACTTATATAAATGGGAGTTTTCATGTGTGCGCTTGCGTGAGAGTGTTGTGACCGTGTTACTTTATGGCTTTGCTAAAACGGGTGAGTTCTTCATTGGCCGAAATACTTTCAATAAGTCGGCGGTTGGTTTGCTTGCGTACAAAAACGGCTGCCATTTTCACAGCGTTGGTTATGGCCTTGGCATTGGATTTACCATGACAGACAATCGCGATGCCTTGCAAACCCAGCAGAGGCGCGCCACCGTATTCGGCGTAATCAACAAAGCGCGCAAAGCGCTTGAATGCGCCTTTGGCAAGGAAGGTACCTATTTTTGCGGCAAGTGTGCTCGTAAGAAGCTCACGCTTGAGGATGCGGGAAAGGGAAGAGGAGAGGCCTTCAGATAACTTGAGAACAACATTGCCGACAAAGCCGTCGCATACGACAATATCCACATCACCTGTAAAAAGATCCCGCCCCTCAATGTTACCGACAAAATTGATATTTTGTGCCATTTTAAGGATATCATAGGATTCTTTAACAAGGTTATTGCCTTTTCCTTCTTCTTCACCAATGGAGAGCAGCCCTATGCTGGGGTTGGTTTTCCCTAAAATATCCCGGGCGTAGGCGTCTGCCATCAGGGAAAACTGAAAAAGGTGAAGGGGTTTACAATCAACATTCGCCCCCACATCAAGAATGATGGTAGGAGCCTTTTCCGAGGGCATGACCGAGGCAAGGGCAGGGCGCTCCACGCCGGGGATGCGGCCCATAATGAACATGCCGCAGGCAACGGTTGCCCCAGAATGACCGGGGCTCACCACGCCATCGGCTGTACCGTCTGTGACCAGACGGCACGCTACCTGAATGGAGGCATTTTTTTTGCGTCGCAGAATATCCGAAGGTTTTTCTCCCATGAGAACTACATCCGGCGCATGGATAATACCGTAGTCCACGCCTTGTGTATCAAGCGCTTTAAGCTCGTTCACAAGAGTGGTCTCGTCGCCCACAAGAAGTACGCGAAACCCGTCATCACGGGCTGCTTGCAATGCGCCGGCAACAGCAACAGAGGGGCCGAGATCGCCCCCCATAACATCAACTGCTATAACAGGGGATGCTTCGGACATGTATGCTTACTCTGCTGCGGCAATATAATTGCGACCACGGTAGTCGCCACAGGAAGGGCAAATGGAGTGTGGCAAAGTTGCCTTGCCGCACTTGCAGATAACAACGGAAGGTACGTCCACATGGTGGTGGGCGCGGCGCATTCCTTTCTTGGACTTGGATTTTTTGTTCTGTTGAACTGCCATGACAGTCTCCTTGTTATGGACGGCAAGGTGGTATAGTTGCCGTTATTTTACAATGGTAAGTCCGCGCAGGGCGGCAAGGCGGGGATCGCCTTCACCGGTAGCGCAGGAACAGGGTTCCGTGTTTTTATTGCCGCCGCAAACGGGGCAAAGTCCCTTGCAATTCTTCTTGCACAAAGCGGCAATGGGTATAGCAAGAGAAAATTCTTCCCACACAAGCGCTGCAGGGTTTATGTCCACCCCTCTTCCAAGGGGAGTAAAGCGGACTATGGCAGCATCGGGCGCATCTGCCTCTGTCAGCTCAAGGATGGGTTCCGCTGTTTTGCGAGGAGGGCGTTTGTCCGTACCAGGTTTTCCTGTAGCAGTCACGAGAGACGGCTCTATAGGATAGGGTTCAAAGGTATCAAAATGCTCCTGCACATGAATGCGGCTATCTTCAGCGCAACGTGGGCATGACATAATAATATCACTCTGAAACGAACCCTGAAACAGTATCCCGTCTTCCTGAGGCAATATTGTTACTTCCGCCTTAATGGGCGTTGCAATACGGCAAGGCGCAAATTCTTCCAGGAGAGCCTGCCATAAGGGGTGCTCTTCAAGGGTAAGTGTTGTGCCCGTCAGGGGAATGCTCTTAAGTGGAATCCAACCATCGTTCATACCGTTCTCCTTGCGGAACGGGTCTAGTACATGGGAATGCTTTATTTTGTCAATGTACCTTATGTAAAAAAAAATGTCAAAAGGGCATAGAAAATAGTTGCCTTTTTTAAAATCCACGGGTATGAATCGCAATTGCTTTTACGGCATTCGTTTCAATACGCTGAAAAGCCCGTATGGGTGCCTGTAAATATAATTATGAGCTGCAATTTTCCGGGAGGAAGTTATGAGCAAGACTGAAGCTAAAGGTGCACGCAAGTGCAACAATAAGTGCGATAATTGCGGTAAAATGCCCCAATTCGGCCATCATGTGAGTCACTCGAATATTAAGACAAAGCGTCGGTTTAATCCAAATTTTCAGTCTGTACGCCATCAGACACCTGAAGGTCGCGTGTGTACACTGACACTGTGTACCCGTTGCATTCGTTCCGGTGCTGTGACAAAGCCTTCCCCGCGCAAGTATATTGCAAGTTAATATTTTTTGCGAAGATTGACTGATCGGAAAAACTGTAGGGCATTACGTTGAAGACGTGAGCGGATCTACTGGAGACGCTCACTGTGCGGTTTTTTTGAGTTCAAGCTTGGTTGAGCATATGCGCCCTCCCTCTTTTTAGAAAGCAGGGGGGGCTTTCTTATTGTATTAATACGGGGTATGTTTTTTTGAATTCGTTGCACAAAGCAACGAACTCTGGCGATTGTATAGCAAGCGCCCGCAAAGCGTAGCGTGCCTTTTTTTCAAAAGCAGCAATGTTTTCGAAAGTATTTGAGAAAGGATATACGTTTAATTTTTCAAAAATCGTGCAGTTTTAATGTAATACAGTACCTTTGAAATGCTGTATTTGTCGGTTGTGCAAAATGCCAGGAAGACGACACGCTGCGCCGGTATCTGTTGGCGCACCTGCCAGAACAGGTAAACAACTACTTCATAAAAGTTGGACTGTTCTATTCAAAAGGGCTTTATTATGAAAATTATTGGGATTTTTTTCGCCTACCTTGCGCTTGAATTGTTTTTGTTTGTGGAAGCGGGGGAGTATATTGGCGGCCTCGGTGTTGTTGGGGCTGTTTTTGCTTCTATGGTTGTTGGTGGGGCTCTTGTGCAATTTTACAGTCGCCAGAGCCTTGCCCGCATTCAAAAAAAATTGCAGGCTGGACATGCTCCGACTGCGAAGCTTTTGGAAAGTTTTTTTATTTTTATATCAGGTGTGCTCTTTGTTATTCCAGGTTTTCTTTCCGATATTGTTGCGTTGGTGCTTTTTATTCCCAAGGTGCGCTCCATTTTTTTTAACGCTGCGGGTAAATATTTTGCCAACAAGGAGCGGCAAGCGTCTTCCGGCTTTGCCGGTACTTTTGTGTATCGTTCAAATATGCGCTCTGATGGTGGGGCTTCTACCCAGCAAAAAACAGGTCAATCTGCCAATGAAACTGTTATTGACTGCATTGCCGACCCTGTGACCCCCGCCTCACACGATTGCCCTTCCCCTGTTCAGACTGAGAAGAAATAGCTCTACGCATGAAATCTGCTCCCCGCATGTTGTTTTCCCGAAAGCGGCGTCCTTTAGCACAGATTCGGGATATTTTTTCAGGAATGCGCCCGCGAGATCGTTGGTTTAGGCGCGCTCGTTCTGCTAAAAAGTTAGGAATCGCACCAGCTCGAGGCTTTTACGCTGCATCTTCCAAACCTTTTCCGGCGTATTGGCGAAATATTGTTCCTGCACTTGCCGATCTTAATGATATTACTGAAAAGCGTATTAACGGCTGGCTGTTGGTACTGGCGGCAAAGCGTATTCCACATATTTTTTTCCCGGGGCATCTCCCTCGCATTACTGTGCCTTCTCTGTGTGAAGGTGTTGCCCTGCATGAAATCAGAGCCTTTGAAGCGGAATACCCCAAAGCGCCTTACCTTCCCCCTGCATATCCGGGCATGTGGGCAATAGTGTTGTTATTGGCTCTTCTTGCAGTGTGCCACGGCATTCGTTTTGCCTGGTTTTCTTCCGCTGTGGCCTCCTTTTTACCAGAAGCAGAGAGGTGGCCTGCCGCTTTTGGAGCGGATGCGTACCGCATTCGAGTGTTGCATCAATGGTGGCGCACGATTACAGCCCTCTTCCTGCATGCCGATACGGCGCACCTTGCTGGAAACGTTGCCTTTGGTTTTGTTTTTTTGACACCGCTTTTCCGGCGTGTCGGGGCGGGAGCGGGTTTTTTTCTTACGATATTTTCTGGTGTGCTGGGAAATGTCGGTAACGCATTTTTTAGCGAGGCGCACATGCTGAGCATTGGTTTTTCAACAGCGCTTTTTGGTGGTATGGGTAGTCTTACCATGCTCACCTGTCAGGATGTTTTGCATACTACACGCTTACGACTTGGTGTAATTTCTGCCTTTGGGCATATTATGCGGCAGAGTATTGTTCCTGTGGGGGCGGGGCTGGCGCTTTTAGCCTTGCTTGGCGGGGGTGGGGAGGCGCGTGTTGATTATTCGGCGCATGTTTGGGGATTTTTTTCCGGATTCTTTTTGTCGTGCGTCGTTTTCATGCGGCGCACAGCTTCCATCTCACAAGGCTGGATTCAGTCACTTGCCGCCGGTGGGGCTATGCTCTGTATTGTCACGGCCTGGTGGTATGCAGTTGCCGTGTCACTGTGAAACAAGGGTAATCAAATGCAACGCTTCATATTGTTGGATAGAGATGGCACAATTATTGAGGATAAACATTACCTTTGCGATCCTGCTGGGGTTGTTTTGCTTCCTCATGTGGTTGAAGGGCTGCGGCTTTTGCAGGATGCCGGTTTCTCCTTTCTCGTTGTTACCAATCAAGCTGGAATAGGGCGCGGGTTTTACAATGAAGCCGCCATGCATGCTGTAAATACACGACTTACGGATCTTTTGGCACAGCAGGGAATACAGGTGAGCAAAATATATTTTTGCCCCCATGCTCCCGACGTTGACTGTTTGTGTCGTAAACCAGCAACAGGAATGGCTGAGGCTGCGGCAAAGGACTTCAATTTCCCCTTGCAGGCAGCGTATATAATAGGTGATAAGGCCTGCGACATTGACTTGGCTATTAACTGTGGAGCCAAAGGCATCCTGGTGCGGACTGGGTATGGTAAAAAAGAAGAAGAACGTGTGGGCCCTCGCGCTCATTATGTGGCAGATAACATAGCCGCCGCCGCATTATGGATTTTGAGTGAAAAAACACTTTAAGTTCTAAATAAAAACAAATACTGCACAACACTCTCATTTTACGAAGGATAGAAAATATGCCGTGCCGTTTTATTGACAAATTTTTAAGGGTATCCCTTCTCTTGTTAGTCTTTTTTATCGCGCAAAGTGCAGCGTATGAAGGTCTTTCTCTTGTTGCCGGTGGCGATGTCAAAGCAAGTTTTGGTTTCGGGGAGTTCATGGTTGCGGCAACAGATACGTTCAGTAATGATGTTGTAGATGCCCCCGACCCTGTTAAGGTTGATCCCATAAAAGTAGATACGCCCAAGCCCGATAATGTAGATCCTTCTAAGGCTGATGCGCCCAAGCCCGACAAGGCTGATGCGCCTAAGCCCGACAAGGCCGATGCGCCCAAGCCTGACAAGGCTGATGCGCCTAAGCCCGACAAGGCCGATGCGCCTAAGCCCGACAAGGCTGATGCGCCCAAGTCCGACAAGGCCGATACGCCTAAGTCCGACAAGGCCGATGCGCCTAAGCCTGACAAGGCTGATGCCACAGATGCTTCCAAGGGAAAGGCCGGCAAGGACACTGCCAAAGATAACAGCAAGGGGGCTAAAGGCACCAAGGCGGAGCCTGTCAAGGAGGAGCCGGTAGAGGATTCTTTGGCGCAGATGTGGAGCTCTCGTGCGAGCGATTTGGCGACTCTGGCTAAAGAAGCATCCACTTTGCGTGCCAATGCTGATGCCATGGCAGCGCCTTTGGCGGCAAGTTTGAAAGATACACGAACGCAAGTGACACGCCTTTCCGGGCTATTTCAGGCGTCGCGGGGGCATCCTAGCGAGCAGCTTACCATGGTGCAGCAGATGAAGGGATTGCAGGAGCGTCTTGAAGTAGAGATGCGCCCTCTGGAGGAAATAGCGGCCACCATTGCCCAGCGCCTTGAGGATTTGGCTGGTTTGCAAAAGGACATGGATGATTTTACCAAAGAGAGCGCGGCGGAGGGAATGGCGCCCATCAGCGCAGCGGACGCCACAGAATTGAAGAATTTCACTCGTACCCTTGCAGATGCCAAACTAAAGCTTGTCAACGCTGCTACGCGCCTTGAGAAAATACTGGCACCCGCTAAGGCAACTTCAAAGCGCTTAAGTCAAACTCTTGAGAATATTGAAAGTACCCTCACAGCTAGTTGGCGGCAGTATTATTTATCTCCTTCGCAAAATGATTTGGGAAGCATAGACACGTATACAACGCTCTTTACGGAATGGACGGCCTCGTTTTCTTCGCGCATGCGCTTTGCCTATCCACAATCAATGCCGGAATGGGAAGATGCGGTAACCACCTTTGCCGTGGTTTTTGTTGTTATGGCACTTATGGGGCTTATAGGTTTGCGTGGGGCCAGGGTGCTTTCCGGGAGTTGGCGAGTTGCCTGTGAAGATGTCATTAAAGGCTCATGGATATGGGCAAGTTTTGGGCTTGCGGTATTGCTGGCAGCTGCCAACCAATCTGGGGGTACCTATTTTGCCTTTATTATGGTGGGGTCTTTGCTGGTTATAGCGGCTGTCGCTGCCATGAGCTGGCGGCTACGGGTTGTTGCCAATTCTGCGCTCAAAAACAGGCCTTCCCCCTTGAACAGGTTGTTGCCGGCCGCTTCTTTGGGAATGTTGATGCTGTTTTCCGACCTTCCTCCGCGGATGCTCGGGTGGGCATGGATCTTGGTAATGGTGACTTTTTTTGCATGGGTTTTTAACATAAACCGCAAAGGTGCTTCCACAAGAGATCTTCCCTTGCTTGAAAAGTTGTCTTACGGCTGTGCTCTTTGGTTTGGGGTCGGCTCGTTGTTGATGGCTTTTATGGGATATGCCCGCCTGGGTATTTTACTTTTCATGCTCCTTTTCGCTCTGGTTAATATTCTCACGCTTGGCAATGCGCTTATGGCTCTTTTCGCTAATCTGATAGATCAGATTTTTAACAAAGAGGTGACACCTGTTCGCAACGCCCTTGGCGAGGCCATAGCTATTCCTGGCGCCTGGCTTTTTTCCCTTATTTGCACCTTACCCTGGTTTTGGGCAGTGCCGGGCGCCCGTTACCTGTTGCGCACAGCCATGGCAGCCAACTACACTGTGGGTGATGCCAGTGTCGATTTCTCGCGCCTTCTCCTTATAGTACTGTTCTTTTTTCTGGTACGCTCCTTTGTCAGTTTAAGTTCTACGTCGTTAAATCATTTACCCGATCACATGCCGCACATAGAGCGAGGCGTGATTCCTCCTTTGCGCACCATGGTACGGTATGTCTCGTGGACAATTTTTGGCATTATTGTTCTTGGAAGCTTTGGGGTGAATTTTACAAGTCTGGCTGTTGTTGCCGGTGGTTTAAGTGTTGGTATCGGCTTTGGTGTGCAAAACCTCTTCAATAACCTTATTAGTGGGTTAATTCTTATTTTTGGGCGTACTATTCTTGTGGGCGATGTCGTTGATGTGGCGAGTATCTCCGGCACAGTAAAGGCAATTAATATTCGCTCAACGACCATTGAAACAGCGGAGCGTGCCCTCGTCTACGTGCCAAACTCAGCCATTATGTCCAGTCATTTTTTTAACTGGACACGCCTTAGCCGTATGGTACGGCGTAGCATTACCATTGGCGTTCCTTATGGAACCGACCCGGAGCTTGTCACAAAGGCCTTGCTTGATGCTGCGGAAAAGCAGGAACATGTGAGGAAAGCTCCTCCTCCTTCAGCCTATTTTGCAAATTTTGGGCCTCAGTCGCTTGAGTTTACCCTTAATGTGTTTATAGATGATATTGATAATGGAGCGCGGACTCTCTCCGCCATTCGTTGTGAAATAGAGAAGTCGTTGCAGGAAATAGGAATTATTATACCCTCGTCTGCCGTTTTACCTGTAAAGCAGTAATATCTTAAGGCCATTTACAATGGCACCTGGCATAATTGTGAGCCTCATGGTATCAGGAGCTGGAAAGCAAGAGAAGAGATACCTCTTACCATGCTTTTAAAGCCGCTTGGGCTTTAGAAGAAAGGCACGCTGCGCTGCACGCTTGCGGGCACCTGCTGCGCAGTCGCCAGAGGCCATTTGCAATGGCCTTAAGTTCTGCATTGACGAGCAGTAGTCAGGCAAGGTACTATCTTTTATATTGATGTGAGGAGTTGTCCTTATGAATTTATGTGTTATTGGAACAGGATATGTCGGTTTGGTGAGCGCTGCCTGTTTTTCTGAAATGGGAAATCATGTAACCTGCGTGGATGTTAATCCAGCCATTGTTGAGGCACTGCGGCAGGGGAAGCTGCATATTTTTGAGCCTGGTCTTGAGGAACTGGTACTTCGCAATCATGGCGAAGGTCGCTTGCGTTTTACCACAAGCCTTGCTGAAGGTTTGCGCAGTGCTGTGGCGGCGTTCATTTGTGTTGGCACGCCCTCACGCGATGACGGCTCGTGTGATTTACGCTATGTAATGCAGGTGGCCAAAGAAATTGGGCAAACTATACAGCAACCTATTGTCATTATAGATAAATCAACTGTTCCTGTAGGTACGGCAGATGCCGTTGCCTGCGTCATTCAGCAGCAGCTTGATGCGCGCAAAGTATCCGTTGCTTTTGATGTTGTTTCCAATCCGGAATTTTTGAAAGAAGGCGATGCAGTCAGCGATTTTATGAAGCCGGATCGCGTGATTGTGGGAACGCAGAGCGATCAGGCGGCGGCACTTTTGCGTGAGCTGTATGCTCCTTTTGCGCGTAGTCGTGAAAAGCTTATTATCATGAGTGTGCGCAGTGCGGAAATGACAAAGTACGCAGCCAATTGCCTGCTGGCGGCAAAAATTTCCTTCATCAATGAAATGGCGGGAATTTGCGAAAAAATTGGTGCGGATGTGCGAGAGGTTCGAACAGGTATTGCTGCGGATCATCGCATTGGGCATCATTTTATTTATCCTGGCCTTGGGTATGGCGGGTCATGCTTCCCAAAGGATGTAAAAGCTCTTATTCATACAGCCCGTGAAGTGGGGGTTGTTCCCCAACTTTTGGAATCTGTGGATGCGGTGAATGACAGGCAGAAGCGTTCCATGGCTCTTCGTATTGCCGAATATTTTGCGCCCCAAGGGGGTGTGGCCGGTAAGACCCTGGCCCTGTGGGGGCTTGCTTTTAAGGCGAATACAGACGACTTACGCGAGGCGGCATCTCTTGCAATAATTACGGAGCTTACAGGCATGGGTATGCGTGTGCAGGCCTTTGATCCCGTGGCTGGAGAAAATGCACGGAAACACTTTACGGATAATGCTTTAGTGTCTATCATGGACGCTCAGTACGCCGTGCTTGATAATGCTTCTGCACTTTTAGTGGTAACGGAGTGGAACCAGTTCCGTACTCCTGATTTTGAGAAAGTGAAAGCGACTCTTGAAGCTCCTGTGCTTTTTGATGGGCGAAATCTGTATTCGCCCGCTGAAATGGCCAAGAAAGGCTTTGCATATTTTTGTATTGGCAAGGGGTGAGAGTATACTATAAAAAATATTTCTTTCTTGGTAGAGAACATATGACATACAATGATAGCACCTCCTGAAAGCAATGTTTTTATATTTGCAATAAAAGGGTGACAACGGTGCTAAATCCATGTATGTAGTCAAAGAAATATAAAAGATGGAATTGTGAGAACTTTTAGGTTTCATGATATATGACATTATTTACGGGTGCATGTAGTGCAATAGCTTGATTTTTAAGGTACATCTTTGATACCGTGAGCAAACGAGGTGCGTATGGAATTGTCAAAAAAGCAGGATGACGAACTTCTTCAGCTAGTTACCTTCAGTATTGGAGAAGAAGAGTTCGGGGTGGATATTCTGAAGGTGCAGGAAATTATCCGCACCATGGAAATTACAAAGGTCCCTAGGGCACAGGACTTTGTGGAGGGTGTCATTAACCTTCGGGGTAAGGTTATTCCTATTATTGACTTGCGCCGTCGTTTTGGGCTTGATTCAAAGACCCATGACAAGCATACCCGTATTATTGTTATTGAAATCAATAACATGATAGTTGGTTTTGTTGTGGATTCTGTATCAGAAGTGCTTCGAATTCCCGCCAGCACGGTGGAACCACCACCACCTGTTGTGGCTGGGCTTGAGTCGGAGTACATCAGCGGTGTCGGCAAGTTGCATGACCGCCTCCTTATCTTGTTGGATCTGGATAAACTCTTGTCCAACGAAGATCTTGAATCTTTGGGTCAGCTATAGATTTTACAGTTTCACATTCAATATCGCCGTCAGCATAGGTTGGCGGCGATATTTTTTAGGGAAACGCTATAACGAATCTGGATCTTTGGTGTACTTCTTGAGGCCATTGCACAATGGCCTCTGTGGATGCGCCAGCAGACGTCCGCAAGCGAGCAGCGCGGCGTGCCTTTATTTCAAAGCAGCTTTTGCTTTGAAATCATTCGATAAAAATCATGTTCAGGAGCATTCCCTTGCCTTTTGCATCTTTTTTGGCATCTCTTTCTACCTCTTCTCCGCGTATGCTGACGGTAAACCGTTCTGGGCCGGGGAGTATGGCCCGCATGGCCCTTGCTCTGCTTGAGAAGGGCCATAATGTTGTGCTGATTGCGCAGGATACAGCGGAACTTGCAGAATATCGTGCTTTGCTGACGCTTTTTTCTCCTGAAGAATCTTTGGGGGAGGTGTCTCCCACTTGGGTACAATGGAACCATCCTTTTATAACTGTTCCCCGGCATCCGGCGGGGAGCACGGGTAAAAGCGGTTGGGCGGAGCGTCTTGCTGCCTTATATTCGCTACGCATGCGGCGCTCTGTGCAGGGTGTGCTTGTGGCGCTAGATAATTTTCTATTGCGCCTTCCTCCGGTAAATATTTTTGATACGCACGAGCTTTGCCTGACAAAGGGTATGGAAATGGCACCCGAGCTGGTGCTTGAGCAGGCCATAGACTGGGGGTACGTGCGTTCGCCCATGGTAAATATTCCAGGGGAAGTGGCGGTGCGGGGAGATATTCTGGATATTTTTTGCCCTGGATATATAAAACCGCTGCGGCTTGAATTTTTTGGGGATACCCTTGATGATATTCGCCATTTTGATCCGGTTTCTCAGCGCTCCATAGCGGATATAGCAGAAGTGCGCATGTTGCCTGTGGCTCCTGTTATTACCAGTAAAAAGCTACGTCATGCGGCGGAAGATTTTTGGAAGAAAGAAGTCAGGGCAGCGCGTTTGCAGCAGCAAGATATAGCAGCCCTCACTCGCACTGTTGATGCTGGGGGGATGGGCCTTTTTTCCGGCGTGTACTACCCGGATGCCTCCTGCCTTGATGATTGGCTTCCACCACGTTCTGTTTTTCTTTTGCCGGGTGCGAGTGATTTATCTATGTCTCTGGAATCTTCCGAGCGGTCTTGGGGGGACTTTCTCCAGTCTGAGGCCGAGCGGGGATTGCACCAACCACGTTCGCTGGCCTTACGTCCGGCTTCGGAAGTGACGGCTTTTTTTGCGCGGCATACCTGCGTGCATTTTGAAGATTTGCGAGTGGGCATTGCTGAAAAGGACGCAAGCATTGTTTTGCATGAAAAGCAGTATGCCAGCTTTCAGGATGTGTTTCCGCAAAAAGAAGCGCAGGAGCGCCCGTGGCAGCATCTGATTGGAATTTTGAAGGGATGGGCAGAGCAGCGTGGGGCCACGGGAAACCGTACTGCTTCCGCTGTGGGCGCTGAGCCGGCGGCTCAGTCGGATGCCATGAATTTTTTGGATACCGACAGGGATACTGGTGCGGCATCCCTTGATGACGATTTTGTACAAGAAAAGCACCTTTTACGTGGATATGAAGGGGCGCTTGCCTACAAGGGTGGGGCGGGTCGCCTCATTATGAGCTTTGCAACGGAGCGGGCGCGGGCGCGTTTTTTGAAACTGGCAGCGCAGGACGGCATTGTGCCGCAATTGCGTTGTGGGTTGCATGATACGGGTGTTTTTGCCCTTGTGTCACCTTTTCGTAAGGGGCTTTATTTACATTGGGAAAATACCCTTGTTTTGGGTGAAGATGTCTTGCAGCCCCGAGTGGAGCGCACAAAGCGTCTTGCGCAAGGCGCTTTTCAAGGGTTGGATAATTACGACACCTTGCGCGACGGCGATTTACTTGTTCACCGGGATTACGGTGTCGGCTCCTTTGGCGGTTTGCATCGTATGAATTTGGGTGGCACCAATAATGATTACCTGCTCTTGCTGTATGCGGGGGACGACCGCCTGTATTTGCCGGTGGATCGACTTTCCTTAATCCAACGCTTTAAGTGTGCTGACGGCTCTGCTCTGGTGCTGGACAGGCTTGGGGGGAATCTCTGGGCAGGCAGCAAGGAAAAGGCCCGAAAGGCCATTGAGCAGATAGCGGCGGATCTTGTGGAAATGTACGCTCTTCGCAAGGTTGTGAAGGGTTTTCGTTATACCCCTATTGGGGAGATGTACCGGGAGTTTGAAGCGACTTTTGGTTTTGAAGAAACGCCGGATCAGGCCCGTGCCATTGAAGAAGTTTTGGCGGATATGGAAAAGGCCGAGCCTATGGATCGCCTGGTTTGTGGCGATGTTGGTTTTGGCAAAACGGAAGTTGCCTTGAGAGCGGCTTTTAGGGCGGCCCTTGAGGGGCGCCAGGTGGCCCTTTTGTGTCCCACAACGATTCTGGCGGAGCAGCATTATCAGACATTTCGCAGCAGGCTGTCCGGTTTTCCTTTAAATGTCGGTATGCTATCGCGTTTTGTTACGCGGCCCAAACAGAAAGAAGTTTTGGAAGCTGCCGCCCGAGGACAAATAGATATTCTCATTGGAACGCACCGTTTGCTTTCCAAAGATGTTGTTTTACCGAACCTTGGATTGCTGATTCTGGATGAAGAGCAGCGGTTTGGTGTGCGCCACAAGGAGCGCCTGAAAGAGATGCGTAAGAATGTAGATGCTCTGACGCTGACGGCAACGCCCATTCCGCGTACCTTGCAGCTTTCGCTTTCCGGCATACGCGAGCTTTCAGTCATTGAAACTCCGCCTTTGGAGCGAAAGCCCGTGGCTACAGCGCTCATAGAGCGCGACGATGCTACTTTGCAGGGCATTCTTGAGCGCGAGCTTGCGCGACAGGGGCAGGTCTTTTGGGTTTATAACCGGGTGCAGGGCCTTGAGCGGGTTGTGGAGGCTGTGAAAAAGCTTGTACCGAGCGCACGGGTGGGCATGGCGCATGGACAAATGACAGAAACCGCCCTTGAAGAAGCTGTGCATAAATTCTGGCATGGCGAGCTTGATGTGTTGGTATGCACCGCTATTATTGAGTCTGGGCTGGATTTTCCACGGGCCAATACCCTTATTGTTGATCAGGCTCAGCTCTTTGGGCTTGGGCAATTATATCAATTGCGCGGTCGGGTGGGGCGTTCAGACCGGCAGGCCTTTGCCGTTTTTGTTACTCCTCCCATTGATAAGCTCCCTGAGATTGCACGGCAGCGCATGCGAATTCTTTTGGAAATGGACTATCTTGGCGCCGGTTTTCAGGTGGCCATGGAAGATTTGCGCTTACGCGGTGCTGGCAACATTCTTGGTGAGTCGCAGTCAGGGCACATGAACAGACTGGGGCTGGATCTCTTTCTTGAAATGCTTGAGGAGGCTGTGGCAAAATTACGGGGAAGGCCTGTGCAAAGCCATGTAGAAACAGAGCTTTCTCTTGGCATTCCTGCATTTATTCCGGAAAGCTATATGGGGGATTCCAAAGAGCGTCTTCGCTATTACAAGCTTTTGTCTTCTGCGCAAAATGATGATATGAGCCGAGACGTAGAGTTTGAAATGCGGGATCGTTTTGGGCCACTGCCGCTTGAGCTTGAGCATTTTTCCGCCGTGCTCGCCTTTAAACGGGTATTAACGGCTTGGGGCGTGCTGAAGGCGGATATTTTTCCAGATAAGCTGCGTATCTCATTTGGCGAAGGGACAAAGCTGGATCCGGCAAAGCTTGTGGCTTTTGTGGCGGCAAATACCGGTCTTCGCTTGCAGCCCCCCGCCATACTGGAAATTCCCATTGGTGCGGGCAAAGATATCCCTTCAGCGCTCATACAAGCGCGGCATTTACTTGCTCGCATTGTGGAGGAAGCGGGAATAAGAGAAGAAGTAATCTAGGGTAGCATATATCTGCCTCCGGCGGCCAAAGGGCCTGAGGCCCTTTGGAAACCCCATATTGAGACCGTTGCACAATACAACGAACTCTATATAATCGTCCATTGAGAAATCTTTCGAGGGCCATTAAAAATCACATGCCAGAAAAGACATAATTTTTATCGAATGATTTCAATGCAGGAGCTGCTTTGAAATAAAGGCACGCTGCGCTGCTCGCTTGCGGGCACCTGCTGTGCAGTTGCCTGAGGCCATTGTGTAATGGCCTCATATTCGGGCTATAAAAGTGTACATATGAGCACAGGGTCTGAGCTATTTCAAGAGTAGAATGCTTTAAGGCCTGTTTTATATTTCCATTCCATCAGTGTTTTCCAAGAAACTTGTTTTAAAAAGTGCAGTGCGATTATGGCGTTTCCTTATACATATTCGGGTGTTTTGTCAGTATTGGGCAAATTTTTGCTACGATGTGGCTGGAAACGCTCTGCGTTGTCATTTTTTCTGCTGGCATTTTCTCTCTGTTTTGCCGGATGCGACAGGCAGTTGCAAATATTACCAGGAACCGTAGCTGTCATTAATGGTAGAGATATTTCCTTGCGTGAGCTTGAAGCGCAACGTATTATGCTTTTTGCCGATACCGGGGAAGGGGATCTGGAGGAGGAGGTATTGCGCAAGCAATATACAGATGCTTTGCGGCAGATTCTTGTGCAGGAAATTGTCAGAACTCATATGCGTAAGCAGGGTATAACTCTACCGACGGGGGCCGTGGAAAAGCAGGAAGAACTGATTCGTTCAGACTATCCCGTTGGCGCTTTTGAAGAAATGCTTGTTGAGATGAATCTTTCTCTGGATATTTGGCGCAGTATGTTGGAACGGCGTCTTCTTGTTGAGCATTTTGTCAATAAAGAGTTGCGGAGTGAGGTATCCATTCCCGCTGGTGAGGTTGAAGAATATTACAAGGCGCATGCCGCAGAATTTATTACGGCAGAGCAGTGGCATTATGTGGAAATCACAGGCGTGGCTAAAACGGATGTGGAGCAGGTGCGCAACACTTTTTCTTCTGTCGAAGACGCGCTGGCTTCACAAAAGCAACTCGGAGCCACCCTGCGCGAAATTCGTATGGGAAAAGATCGGCTTCCGGAAGATGTGCGTAAAGAATTAGCGTTGCTGGAACCTGGAAAAGGATCGCCCGTTAAGAATGAGGGTGGGAGCTTTCGCGCTTTTATCTTGCTGGAGCGGCTTCCCCCTACGGAATTTACTCCTGCGGAAGTGTATAAACGCGTTGAACAGGTGCTGGCGGAAAAAAAATTGCAAGGTTTGTTTACCTCATGGATTCAAAAGCAGATAAAAAAGACTGATATGACTTTGGCGGGCCCACTGGCGGCTTCTCTTATGCAGAATGTGCAAACTGAGGTGAAATAGAACGTATTGATATGACCCTGTAACCAAAAGGAAGACTGATGAAACTACTTCGAATGTGTGCACTTGGCTTGTGTGTGTTATTGTCTCCGTCTCTGGGGCTTGCTTACGAGTCTCAAGTGGGCCTTACAGGCCTTGTGCAATATGATCAGCAAAAGGCGTACAACGGTTATACCCTTGTTACTCCCAATACCTCAAAATTTACCCTGTTGATTGATATGAAGGGTAACTTGGTTCATAAATGGGAAAGCAAGTATACTGCTGGGCTTCATGCAATTATATTGCCGAACGGTAATCTTTTGCGTGCGGGAAAATTGCCGGATCAGCCCGTTGCTATTGGCGGGACAGGGGGCATTATTGAAGAGCTTGACTGGAATAGTAATGTGGTATGGAAATATGCGATGATGGATCAAAATATGGTACAGCACCATACTTTTGATCGCCTTCCGAATGGCAACACAATTATTCTTGCATGGGAACGCAAAACAAATGCGGAAATGAAAGCTAAAGGCCGCACCAAGAATTTTGTGCCAGAAGAAGGTGTATCTGCTTTTGGTAAGATAACCAAAGACTTTTGGGTAGATTTTATCCGTGAAGTAAACCCAAAGGGTGAAACCGTATGGGAATGGCACGTCCTTGACCATGTAGGCACCGGCCCTGATCAAATTGACATAAATTACGTTGTGCCTAACCCGGTTGGAATGGATTATGCCACAGCCGACTGGAGTCACTTTAACACCTGCTTTTATGATGCAAAAAACGATAAAATTATTACAAATTCTCGCAATATCGCAGAGGTCTATTTTATAGATCATAAGACCGGCAAAATAGAGTATCGCTGGGGTAATCCTTCCGCTTATGGAAAGGGTAAAGCTCCTTCCTACTATGATAACCAGGATCAAATTCTTTTTGGCTCCCATGCCGCATCCGTTCTGGAAAATGGCAATATTATTGTGTTTAATAACGGTTCTGAATCTCCAGAACGGCGTAACTCCAGTATTATTGAAGTAGATCCCAAAACAGAAAAAATTGTGTGGCGTTATGATCCTCCAATGACGCATGGCTTTTTTAGCGATCGTCAGGGTGCTGTGCAGAAGCTTCCCAACGGAAATTATTTTGTTACCTCTTCTAACAGCGGGCATATGTTGGAAATCACCCCCAACAAGGAAGTTGTCTGGGAATATATAAACCCCGTTGTTGGCGATAAAGTAGTACCGGTATTGCGTGATAGCAGCCATAGCCGTCCCGGATTTCACGATACACTGTTGAATACAGTTCACCGGGCCTACAGGTACAGTGCCGACTATCCTGCCTTTCAGGGTAAAGACCTGAATAAGTCTTTACCTTTTATGCAAAACGCACCTAACATGTATGAATTGTTTGTCAAAGGTGATGCAGCAAGTCACAAGTTTGAATCTGGTATAAAATAAAAACAGTCCTCTGCTATCCAGAGTCTATGCTTTCTTCAAGGATACCATTCTTGAAGAGAGCATAGACCTTCATCATGTGGGCCCAGCCAGGAGCCTTGCTCACATGATAAAACAGTTTAGAGTACTTTTTCAACGCATCATAACGGAGACACCATGCGCCAATTCGGGATTCTGCTTCATATTTCTTCTCTGCCAACACCCTATGGCATAGGTGATCTGGGGCCTTCTGCCTATGATTTTGCAAAGTCCCTGCGTGCTGCCGGGGCCAGCGCATGGCAATTTCTTCCAGTGCATCCCACAGCTACCTTTATAGGCAATTCTCCCTATTCCAGCCCTTCTGTTTTTGCGGGAAATCCTCTCTTTATTAGTCCTGATTTGCTGGTGAAAGAGGGGTACCTTTCTCGCGCTGATGTGGAGTGTGCCCAGCGTTATCTAGCTGAAAAAGAAGATAATCCTTCACAAGTAGATTTCGATGCCTGTACAGCCCATAAAACAGCACTGCTTTGTGCGGCCTACGAGCGTAATTCGCATAAATTAGCTCACGATGCCGGGTTTATACGTTTTTGCAACGACAATCATTCCTGGCTGCATGAGTATGCGCGGTTTGTTTCTTTGAAGGCTGCGCATGGGGGTGTTTCTTGGGTGGATTGGCCCAAAAATCTCCGGCTGCGCGATGCTGTCGCTTTGGCAGAATGGGATGTCAATGCAGCAGCCGCTATGATACGTGAAAAATTCATTCAGTATCTCTTTTTCTCGCAATGGCAACTGTTGCGAGAGGTATGCCGTGAAGAAAAAATCACTCTTATTTCGGATGTTCCCATTTATGTAACGCACGACAGTGCGGATGTTTGGGTGAATGCTCGACTTTTTCATCTTGATGACAAGGGGCAGCCTGTCACCGTTGCCGGTGTTCCTCCCGATTACTTTAGTGAAACAGGACAGCGTTGGGGGAACCCTGTGTATCGCTGGAATACCATGCGTAGCGATGGTTACGCATGGTGGAAAGCCCGGTTGGCGCATGAGCTGGCCTTGTCAGATATCGTGCGGTTGGATCATTTTCGCGGGTTTTGTGGATACTGGGAGATCCCGGCGCATGAAGCAACAGCCGTGAACGGATGCTGGGTACCCGGCCCAGGTACAGCGTTTTTTCTTGAGCTTCAGCAGCATTTCGGGGCTTTGCCCTTTATTGCGGAAGATCTTGGCGTCATTACAGAAGACGTTGTGGAGACTTTGCAATGTTGCTCTCTGCCGGGCATGCATGTTCTGCAATTTGCCTTTGGGGGAGAGGACTTTGCTCACAACAGTGCTGTGCCGCACCGCCACACCCGGCGGTCTGTAGTATACACCGGCGGGCACGACAATGCCCCCACGCGCCATTGGTTCAATACAGCCGAAGCTAAGGAAAAAGAGAATTTATTTCTGTATACAGGCCACCATATTCATGAGTGGAATGTTACGCAGATTTTGACCCGCTTGGCGATGGGCTCTGTGGCGGATACTGCCATTATTCCCATGCAGGATGCTCTGAATCTTGGCGGAGAAGGGCGTATGAATATCCCTGGTACTGCAACAGGAAACTGGACGTGGCGAATGACCCATGAGCAGGCGCAAAGCTCGGCCATGCCTGAGCTGGCAAAAATTGCTGCTATTTACGGACGTATTGTGCGGGATGATGTAGGTAAACCGATTGTGCGGGATGATGTAGGTAAACCGTTGGAGGCTAAGGATTTTTAGGAAGATGAATTTTCCTTTGCGCCCTGGCAGAGGAAATCATTTCTCTGCACCCCTCAATCGCCAGAGTTCATTGTACAATGCAACGAACTCTGGCGATTGTACAGTATACGGGCTGCGGTACAATCGTTTGTCGATATCTGCTGCGCAGTTGCGAGAGGCCATTATGCAATGGCCTCTTATTGAAAGACTCCGTGTTCATACAGAATGTTGACACCAATCCCGACAAGAACGATTCCCCCAACAATGGCGGCGCGTGAGCCTATGCGACTACAGTTGGAGGCGAAGCAGCCAAGACGAAGGCCAATTGTGGTAAGAATGGCGCAGATGATGCCTATACAGAGGGCCGGCACCCATACAGAATAGCCCAGAAAGGCGATGGAAAGGCCCACGGCGAGGGCGTCAATGCTGGTGGCGATGGAAAGCATGAGCAGAGATGTGCCGAGAGTTGGATCTTTGCAGGTGTCTGAGGTGTCATCCGCGGAACCCTGCAGGGCTTCGCGGATCATTTTTATTCCGATAAAGGAGAGCAGGCCGAAGGCGAGCCAGTGATCCCATTGCTCAATATATGAGCGCACATGGGAGCCGAGGTACCAGCCAAGTACGGGCATGAAAAACTGAAAAAAACCAAAGCTTAAGGCCAGACGCCCCACCTGCATGGGCGAGACAACGCATAACTGAATGCCCATAGCCAAGGCAACGGCAAAGGCGTCCATAGAGAGCGCCCATGCCATAATAAATATTTCTAAAGAACTCATTTACTTGAGCAAATTTCCTGACTGGAAAATATACGAATTCCATTGGCTTGCAGAACTTCCGCAGCTTTTTCCGGCTGGTCGAAGCGGATGACGTTAACAGCGCTTTCGCCTTTATGGTAAAATCCATACATATATTCGACGTTGATGTTGTTTTTCCCAAGAGTTTGCAGGATGGAGTTGAGCCCGCCCGGAGTGTGAGGCACCTCAACCGCGACGACGTTGGTTCTGCCAACAGTGAAGCCTTTTTCTTTAAGGGCTTTTTTTGCTTCTTCGTGCTTGTCTACAATGAGGCGCAGGATGCCAAATTCGGAGGTGTCTGCAAGAGCGAGGGCGTTAATGTTAATGCCGTTATTGGCGAGGGTTTGTGTTACTTCGGCCAGGCGTCCGGCCTTGTTTTCGAGAAAAATAGATATTTGTTCAACCATCATGATACAAAACCTCCATCAAAGTAGGGGATACATTGACCACAACAATATGTTGCGACAATTTTGTGATAAGGAATGACTATGCAACACAGCCGCTTTGAGCAGATTCAATGCAGGTATGTTGCTGCGGTGCCTGTTCTGCTTAAGAACCAGTGGTTTTGGGATAATACTGTAGGATAGCATGAAAAACAAGCGTTCAACACCACTGTTCGCGGGAAATGTCTTTTTAGAGGCCATTGTGTAATGGCCTCAGTTAAATTGCCATGCAGGTCTTTTTTGGAGTTCAGCATTGACAGATGTGCTTGAAAAAGCCAAACTCGTATCGTTAAGGCCGTGGCATAACGATATTGGCCTTTGCAAAATTGAGTAACATCTGGTGTGTTTTTTCGAGATTGATAGATAGTGTCGGCATATCACTATTTTAAAAATATTTTCCTAATATCTCTGCCACACCCTCTTTGTTTTTACATTTGATCCGTTATACCCTGTAGCCTTTCGGTTATGAGGGGGAGAAATATATCGCATGGAATTCTATAGCGAAAATGAACAGAAGGATGAAGTGGAACGCACTTCACAAGAGCTGCTTGTGTCAGATTTTTGTCAAGCAAAAGAGAGTGTCATACCTTTGGTGGATGGGGGCGTTCCGGTAATTTTGGGTATAAGGTTGCGTCAGGCGGGTATTGTCTATTTTTTTAAAGCAGAGAGCATGCCTGTTCACTTTGGCAGTAATGTTATGGTTGAGCTTGAGCAAAATCTCTTTTTAGGTGAAGTGGTTGCCATTCACAGTGCCGAGGCGGGCATTAGACCCACGGTGGATATTACGGAAGGAGGCGTTCTTGGTTGCGCCTCTGCCAAAGATATTGCCAGCCATACGGAAAACGCCCTGCTAGCCGCAGAGGCGACAGCCTTTTGTAAAACCTGCATTCGCCATCGTGAGCTGGATATGAAGCTGGTGGACGTGGAGGTTTTGCATGATCGTAGTAAAATCATCTTTTTTTTCACCGCGCCGGCCCGTATTGACTTTCGTGAGCTGGTAAAAGATTTGGTGCGCAATTACCGCACCCGCATTGAGCTGCGGCAGATAGGTGTTCGCCATGAAACGCAGATGGTGGGGGGGCTTGGCAATTGCGGTATGGTGTGTTGCTGTCATAAATATTTGCGAAAATTTGCCCCTGTAACCATCAAAATGGCGAAAGAGCAAAATCTTTTTTTGAATCCATCCAAACTCTCAGGCATGTGCGGGCGGCTTTTGTGCTGTCTTTCCTTTGAGCAGGGTAATTATGAGCAATTTAATCGACGCTGTCCAAAGCTTGGGAAAAAATATCAAACTTCGCGTGGCCCTCTCAAAGTCTTGCGGGCCAATATGTTTACTCAGAGCATTAGCTATTTGAGTGATAGCAATGAAGAAGTTGAAGTAACACTTGAAGATTGGGAGGCCCTGCACCCCAAGCGAATTGAAGGGGCAGATTCAAGCCCGCAGCCTCGTGTCGGTTTTAATGCCGCGCTTGACCCGGCAGACGAGCGGCTTTTGGCAAGTTTGGAAGATACTCCCGTTGTTGAAAATAATAAGCGGAATCAGCCGGAGCAGAGCCGTCAGCGGCGGCGGTGATTTTGCCGCCTATTTTGTGGTTACAGACGTTCTAGGCCATGTTGAGCATGGATTTACCTTACCTCTGCGCCTCGTCGCAGGGTGATATTTAGTACCATTTTGGGGAGCCAGTGTGAATTCGTTATATTTAACTACACCAATTTATTATGTAAATGCCAAACCGCATTTAGGACATGCCTATACCACCATTGTTGCTGATGCTATCACGCGTTTTTACAGAGTAATGGGGCATGATGCCATGTTTATTACGGGTACGGATGAGCATGGTGATAAAATAGTGCAGGCGGCAGAAAAAGCCGGGCAAGCTCCTCAGGTTTTTGTGGACAGCGTCAGCAAGGAATTTCAGGAGCTTTGGCCGCGTCTTGGAATAACTCCAGGCCGCTTCATTCGCACCACAGACAAGGCGCATATTGCTATTGTGCAGGCTTTTTTACAGCGGGTTTATGATGCCGGCGATATTTACTATGGTGAATATGGTGGGCATTATTGCTATGGCTGTGAGCGCTTTTATACGGAGAAAGAGCTGGAAAACGAGCTTTGCCCGCAGCATTTGACAAAGCCGGAATACATCAGTGAGAAAAACTATTTTTTTCGGATGAGCAAGTATCAGGATTGGCTCAAGCAGCATATTCAGGAAAATCCGGACTTTATTCGGCCTGAGCGGTATCGGAACGAGGCCTTGGCTATTTTGGATAGTGGCGCTCTGGAAGACCTCTGTATCTCCCGTCCAAAAACTCGTCTGACTTGGGGCATTGAGCTTCCTTTTGATGCGAATTATGTCTGTTACGTTTGGTTTGATGCGCTTTTGAGCTATCTGTCGGTATTAGGCGGGCCTTCTGACAAGGGTTTTAACGCTCGTTGGGCGGGCGCACAGCACCTTGTGGCAAAAGATATTCTCAAGCCCCACGCCCTGTTTTGGCCCACTATGCTTAAGGCGGGTGGGGTGCCGCTTTTTCGCCATCTGAATGTGCATGGATACTGGCTCTCTCGTGATAGCAAGATGTCAAAATCATTGGGGAATGTTGTTGCTCCTCTTGATATGGCAACGCGCTATGGCAATGATGCCTTCCGCTATTTTTTGTTGCGTGACATGCACTTTGGGAGTGACGCCAATTTTTCGGAAGAAGCCCTTGTGGCACGGATTAATGCAGATCTTGCCAACGATCTTGGCAACCTGTTCTCCCGGGTGCTTTCCATGACAGCCAAATACCGCGCAAGTCTTGTTCCGGCTGCCAAGGAGGATACCCCTCTGGAAATAGCCATAAAAGAACTGGCACTGGAAAGCTGCCGGAATTATCAGACGCTGTTTGAAAATATCCGCTTCTCTGCCGCCATTGAGGCTTTGTGGGAGCTGGTGCGAGCGCTCAATAAATATGTTGATACAGCCGCCCCCTGGGTGCTTGCTAAAAATAATGAGCAGGAGCGCCTTGATACTGTTCTGTATACTATGCTTGAATGTATGAGAAAAGTGGCAATACACATTTGGCCTGTTATGCCTGAGCGCTCAGAGCGCATGCTGGAGCAGCTTGGCTTTTCTGTTTCTTCTGTTGATTCAGTTCTTTATATTGATGGAGTACTGGCGGCATTACCCGGAGAACTGGAGCAATTCGGCTTGCTTCAGGCAGGAAAGGCCATTGCGGCAAGTTCTAATCTTTTTCCCCGTATCGAGCCTCTTGAGGCGCAAGACCGTACAGTTCCTTCTTCACCCAAGGCAAAGTCCGGGGAGGGCAAGCAGCCCAATCCAAAGGAAAAACCTATGACAGCTAACGACCAAACCGCTCTCCCTCTTATTGAGTTTGCGGATTTTCAAAAAATAGATTTGCGGATAGGCACTGTGACAGAATGTGAGCGTCATCCCAACGCAGACAAGCTTTTGCGGGTCATGGTAGATATCGGCGAGGCAGCACCGCGGCAGATTTTGGCTGGTATTGCAGCATATTTTGATCCCGCTGCGCTTGTGGGCAAGCAGGTGACCATTGTGGCAAACCTTGCTCCCCGCATGATGCGTGGCCTTGAATCGCAGGGAATGATACTTGCGGTTCACAGTGAAGGAGCCCTTGCTCTTGTAACCGCCAGTTCCGGGGTGGTGCCGGGAAGCAAGGTGAGCTAACCCGGATATTTCATGAAGAGACTGGGGGAGGGAACCCCAAGGGGATGATCCCCTTGAGTTGCCCTCCCCCAGACCCCCTCCCCCAGACCCCCTCCCTCCTTATCCACAATTCGTATAACATAAGGTCATTTGGGGAAGACGTTTTCTTGTTTGACTTCGACGCGTGAGGCGCGCTTGCTTTGACAAGGAGAAGGGTTTACTTTTTGGCTGGAAGTATTATTTTTTGAAAAACATTTTTTTTGACATAAGGAGCCTCCATGCGGAATTTTATACGACGAATCAGCATTATGAGTATTGCCGTTTTCATGTTGGCCACCTCCCTGGCACAGGCTGCTGCCCCTATAGATTTTCGATCTTTGGTAAAAAGTGCTGGCCCGGCTGTTGTGAATATTAATACTGAACAAAAGGCAAAGCCTCGCAGAATGCCTCCCGGTTTTGATATGTTTCGGCGCGATCCTGATATGGAGCGCTTTTTTGAGCAGTTTGAGCGTTTCCACGGCAATCCCAAAATGCAAAAACGGACAGCTCTTGGTTCCGGCTTTGTTATCTCTGCCGATGG
>JAVBJS010000014.1:0-12952 GCA_031546885.1 Desulfovibrio sp. | reverse complement strand
TCCCAGAAAATATGGAGCTATCTTTTTTGCCGCCATATTCGCCAGACCTTAATCCGCAAGAGCAGATGTGGGATGAAATCAGAGAGAAGTACTTTGGCAACAGATTATTTAAATCGCTTCAGGCAGTGATTGCTGCTGCCGTCAAGGGACTACGGCATCTGGAGCAAGCCCCAGATGCCGTGAAGAGATTAACTCAAAGACAATGGATATTAGAACCACTTTGATTGCACCTTGGTATAACTATATAATATATTGATTTAATTGCACTAATATGAACAGGAGCATAGTAGAAGATATGCCCATTTACTATGCTTTTAAAGCCCAAAACGGCTTTAAAAGAAAGACACGCTGCGCTGTTCGCTCGCGGGCACCTGCTACGCAGTTGCCAGAGGCCACTGTGCAATGGCCTCGAGAGGGCAGTGTGCCGTGGCCCTATGTGGCATTATTTTCAGCGAAAAAAAGCTCTGAATCCCAGTGGATTTTGCGAGTGATCCTGTGTAGGGTGGGGCTTCCAGGTGAATTTACCTCTATAGCTGGCGGGCTTTCGCTTTTTTACAGCACTTGAGGCGGTAGCAGGCCTTAGGCAGTGAAGAGTGGCACCTGGAAAAGGGTAGGTGACTTATGGGGATTTTTGAAACTATCAAAACTTTTTTTTCAGATGAAAAAAAGGGAGAAGAGCACGAATGCATTGTGCGCGAGACTTTTAAGGCTCGTTATGAATATTTTAGGACATTGCTCTCTGCCAATAAACGCGCCCTTGTAGGCATGGCGAGCCTTGAGGAGGCCATGCGCAATGAGCGTTTTTTGAGCATGCAGTTTGTTCAGGCTACAAGTGCTGATATTTTGGAAAATGTTCTCCTTATGGTGCAGCAGGTTAATGCGCTTTCCGGGAATCTGCATGCAGAGCTTTTGCCGCGTTATAGAGAAATAGAGCAGTGTATTCATGCTATTCTTGCGCCGAAAGATCAGGTAAAAGAAGTTCCTTTTGTCCTTTCGCTGAAAGAAACAGATTTTTCTTTGAGTGCGGAGGTTGGGGGGAAAATGGCAAGCCTTGGCGAGGCCTTTCGCTATTTGGGAAAAAATATTCCCGAGGGCTTTGTGGTGACTGCCAGTGGGTATCGCCGTTTTTTACAGTATAACTCTCTTCAGGATGAGATAACGGCGAGCATTCAGGCGGCGGATCTTTCGTCTTTAGACGCGGTATTCGCCTTAAGCGCCTCTTTACAGGAGCGTATTCTTGCTGCTCCTGTGCCGGATGATTTGGCCGAGGCGATTCTTGCTCGTGCCACAGCTATACAGCACGCTATGCCGAATGCCCACTTTGCTATGCGCAGCAGTGCCATAGGTGAGGATTCGCATGGTGCATCCTATGCAGGACAGTATCATTCCGAGCTGAATGTTGCCCCAGAGCATGTGCTGCGGGTGTATAAAGAAATAGTTGCAGGAAAATATAGCATAACCGCCATGACCTATCGGCAGCATCAAACTATTGCTGATGATGAAATTCCCATGTGTGTTGGCTGCCTTGTTATGGTGGGGGCTTGTGCTGGCGGGGTCGTTTATAGTGCAGACCCGCTTCATGCCACTACAGATGTGGCGGTTAACGCTGTGCCCGGTTTGCCGAAATCCGTAGTGGATGGAACGGGCGAGGTAGATGTTTTTTTTGTCTCACGGGAACAGCCGTACACTATAACGCAGCGCTCTGTGGCAGTGAAGAGAAGTAAGCTGGTGAGCGCTCCGGGTGAGGGCATTACCGAGGTTGCATTAAGCCCGGCAGAGGGGGCTTTGCCTAGCTTGACAGATGAGCAGGTGCTTGAAGTGGGGAGCGTAGCCCTTGAGTTTGAGAAATTTTATGGCAGGGCGCAGGATGTGGAGTGGGCGTATACGCAGGATGGGCGTTTAATTATATTGCAAACCCGTGCGCTCCCTGATGCGGATATTATTGTTAGCAGGGCAGATGCGCCCGCCGGTGCTGTTGTTGTGGCTGACGGCGGAGTTGCCGCTGCGCCGGGGGTTGGGGCCGGAAAAGTATTTTTTGTGCGCCGCAATGAGGATATGCTTTTGTTTCCTGCGGGAGCGGTGTTGGTTGTTGAGCAGGCGCATGCCCGCTGGGCTCCTGTTTTATCTCGCGCCTCGGCCATTGTTTCAGAGTACGGTGGCGCCGCTGGGCACCTTGCCAGCGTTGCTCGTGAGTATGGCATTCCCGCTCTTTTTGGAATTGACCATGCGATGCAGCGTCTTGCAGGACAGGCTGTGGTGACGGTGGATGCGGATGCGCAGCGCGTTTATGCAGGGGCCATTCCTGAACTACTGGAGCGTAAGCAGAAAAAACGAGCGCCAGTGGAAGTCTCGCCTGCCCATACGATTCTTGCGGCTGTGGCGCAGCAGATTGTTCCCCTGCATTTGCTTAACCCGGCAGCGGAAGACTTTGCTCCACTGCATTGTCGAACGCTTCACGATATCACCCGCTACTGTCATGAAAAAGCGGTGGAAGAAATGTTTCACTTTGATTCTAATGTTTTTGCGGAGCAGTGCGGTAAGCAGCTTACCTACAAGGGGGGCAAGTTACAGTATTTCGTCATTAATATAGATGAGGGATTCTGTGCGCCCGTGACAGGCAAGTATGTAGATATCAGCAATATTTGCTCTGTTCCAACGCAAGCCCTCTGGCAGGGGATGATAGCTATTCCCTGGGCTGGGCCGCCCATTCTTAGCGGAAGAGGATTTTTTTCTATTGTGGCGGAAAGTGCGGGAAATCCCGAATTGGAAATCACCAGCGCCTCTACCCGCATGACTCGTAATTATGTTATGGTAGATAAAAACTACTGCAATTTGCAGGCGAGTTTTGGTTTCCACTTTTGTACAGTAGAAGCCCACGTCGGGGAAGAAGAACAGGAAAATTACGTTAGTTTTCACTTTAAGGGTGGGGCAGCCAATTTGCAGCGCCGGCAGCAGCGCGTTGCAGCCATTGCCGATGTGCTGGCAGAAAACGGATTTATTCTTGACCTCAAAGAAGATGCCCTTTCGGCGCGAGCAGAAGATCTTTCAATGGATGAGGCCCTTGATCTCTTACGCATTCTTGGTTTTCTTTTGATCCACTCCCGCCAGATGGACGCCGTTCTTGAGGGAGAAGCCTCGCGTGTTGCCTTTGCTGATGTTTTGCGCAAGGGTATTGCCAGGCTGATGACAGAGTTTGTACCAACGTAGCCCGCAATTTGTGTGAAACACTGGCAGTGGAATGGCAACATATTTAATTCATTTTTTTTTTCTCAAAAAGCGCATTGCCCTCCAGCCCTCCACCCCCTTTTGATTCAAAATGAGGCCATTGTGCAATGGCCTTATTTTGAATGATGTGCCTCTTTACGTTTTATTGTATTTTGCTTTTTAAAGGGGTTTCACCCCTCCCACCCCCTAAGGGGGACGTTGCCCCCGGAGGGGGTTAATTTTAAAGCATTTTCAAGGTAAAAGCACTCTAAAATATTTAATGAATGAAATAAGTTCTAAGTGTAAAGAATGCACCTTCAAGTGTCGCAGCGCAAAAGTTTGCTTCGAGCGTCTTTGAAAGCCGCCGCGACAGCACTTTGCGACTGTATCAATCCACAGTCACATATCTGACCCTCTCCTGTACCAAGGCCGCCATAAAATTAGTGTAGAGTAAAATAGAGAAATCAAAAAACGAGCCTTGCATGCAAGCAAGATTAATGTTATTTTTTAACAAAGTACCAGCGCGGGCTGGGATATTTGAGTTTAACAATCTTTACTTTTAGTTAAATGGATTGGCTCTATGATCCCTATTAATTTCCGATATCCGCAATATATCGTGCGCACATCATCGGCTAATGGATACGGCTGCACTTTTTTGATCCATCAAAAATCAAGCTTTGTATGTGTACCAGACACATTTCAATATACTCAGGTGCTTACTAAAAAACTACACAAAATTGAAAACAGGTAAGGGATGAGAATTGCTGTAGGTTCTATTTATACTCATACAGAAAACTGTAAGTCTGATATCATCTCACAGTTTATTTTCTTTGTCTTGAGTGTCAGCATTGCGCTTATTCCTGTGTTTATCCGCTTGGCGCTTGTATGCGCCCCGCCCGGCACCGATGAAGGATTTTATGCTCTGAATTCCATGCTTGCGCATGATTTTCTCAGTACAGGTAGAGGATTGCCCCCCCAGGGGGTCTTGCAGATCTATCCAATCATATGCAGTTTTGTGTTCGCCTTTGACATCAACCATATCATCGCCCTACGTCTTTGCGACATGATTGTGGCCGTAATTGTGGCCTGGCAATTCTATCGCTTACTAGTGCAGGAAAGTGGCCGCGCCTTGTATGGGGGATTGTTGGCGGCATCGGCCGTTATAGCGATCAATATGCCACTGTTTATTCAGAGTGGATTTAAAAACGCATTTTTTGCGGCCTTCCTGCCGCTGCTACTCAGTCTGCGTATAGGAAGGGCCGCCAGTACAGAGAATCACAAGACATTTTTTGCTTGTGGAGCGCTTGTAGCGTGTTCCATTCTCTTGCGGGAATCGTTTGCTCCCCTTGCTATTGTCGGTGTGGTGGCGATTTTTTGTGCCCACGGCAGACGTGCTGCGGGCTTGTTCGCGACGGGTGGAATTGCGGCGGCAGTTGTCATTATTGGAGCTATTGCCTTCTTGCGTGGTGGGCTTGGCAATATTATTGATGCATATACGCTTTTTGCCCGTATGGCTGTGATACTTGGCGCTATCGTTGCCAACAGTGTTGCGGCTTTTTTGTTTTCCCTCAAGGAAGTTGCATTTCTTGCTCCTCTGGGTGGAGTAGCGTTTCTTGCGCTTTTTTTGGGACTGCGCCGGGATAAAGCAGAGTGGCGGCCTTTATTGTTCTGGCTGGCTGTTGCCCTTGCCCCCCTCACGGAAACAGCGACTAAAGGCGCTTTCCCTTATCACTTTTCTGCTACGCTGATAGGCTTAAGCGGTTTTTTGGCCTGTACTATAAAACAATGGCGGGATGTAGTATGGCAAAAGGGTATTTTCGTTGCTGCGTGTATGGTGAGCATGTTCATTGCTATGCTTTCTTTGGATTCCTACCCGGAGCGCATACGCACGACCCTGCCGCAACTGAGGAAAATGCTTCTAAGCCCCTTTTGGCCTGATGAAATGACAGCTTCCAGCAATTACCTGCTTATGGCTAAGGCTGTGCGTGAGGCGGGGCACTCCACTTCCACTCTCGAGGTAAGTGGGGCCTACCACCTTGTACATGTGCTTACCGGGTTGCGCCCCCCGGCCCGGACAGACGGGCACCTTTTTGATCTTGGCTTCTATGCTCTGACGAAAAAACTGGCACCTGAGGAACTGGCAAAGTATATTAGAAATCATCCACCGGATATTATTTTAGCGAGCGACCGGCAGGGAATTGGAGTAGAAACATTGAAAGCCGCACTGGCTTTGATGCCGGAATACAAGGCTGGAGCTGTCATTCCCTATTCTCCAACCAACCATTATGGAGCATTCTCTGGGACAGTGTTTTCAAAAAGCACCCCAAATAATATTAACCAATAGCCCCTGAGCTGTGCTATGTTAACTCGTTTGCCTGCTGATTTTCTCGACCTTTTGCGCTGTGCCCGCTTACGGCTTCTGCGCTTGCACCGCGAAGCCAACTCCGGGCATATCGGCGGTAACCTTTCCTGTCTAGATGCCCTGCTTGCGTTGCATCATGGCGTGATGACTTCACAAGATCGTTTCGTGCTGTCTAAAGGGCATTCGGCTGGCGCTCTCTATATCACCTTGTGGTCGATGGGGCTTTTGTCCGAGGAGCAACTTGTCACTTTTTGTAAGGACGGCACCTCTTTACCGAGCCACCCCTCAGGTAATGGTATCCCCAATCTGCTGTTTCCCACCGGCAGCTTGGGGCATGGCCCTTCGCTGTCTGCCGGGCTCGCCCTAGGGTTGAAGCACAAGCAGAAAGCGGGTACTGTTTTCTGCCTGTGTTCTGATGGAGAGTGGCAGGAAGGCTCCTGCTGGGAGGCTCTTATTTTTGCTGTTCGCCAAAGGCTGGATAATCTTGTTCTTCTTATTGATCAAAATGGGTTGCAGGGGTTTGGAACTACACAAGAAGTAGCTGGAATTACCGATCTTGCTTCGCGCTTTGCGGCCTTTGGGGCTTCTGTGCTTTCCGTGGACGGGCATGACCCTCAAGCGATTGTCCACGCCATTGCATCTGGGCCTCATGGCCTTCCCCATGTGGTTATTCTACACACGCGCAAAGGCCGGGGACTTCATTTTGAAAATATGCTGGAATCGCATTATCTGCCGCTTACGGAAGAACAATACCAAGAGGGAATTCAGCGTATAAACAATCGAGAGGTGGCGCGATGAGAAAAGCATTCGCTGATGCCGTCATGATGGCGGGCGCTGATGCATCGTGTTTTTTTCTTACTGGCGACTTGGGATTCATGGCCCTTGAAGGTGTCCGCGAAGTCATGGGATCGCGCTTTGTTAACTGTGGTGTGGCGGAGCAAAATATGATCGGCGTCGCCGCCGGACTGGCACGAGAGGGGATGCGTGTTTTTGTTTACAGCATTGCCCCCTTTTGCTACGCTCGCCCCTTTGAGCAGATTCGCAACGATATTGCCTTAACCCGTTTGCCGGTTTGTCTTGTGGGGAATGGGGGAGGGTACGCTTATGGACACATGGGGCCAACCCACCATGCCCTGGAGGATTGCGCGGTAATGACATCCCTGGGGCTACGTATTTTAGCCCCTGCATTTGATGAAGATCTTGCTGCATTTTTTCGCGAACCGTTTACGGAACCCTCTTATCTTCGCCTTGGCTACGACGCACGCCCGCAAGGTACGTCTACACCTGGGTATGCCCCATGGCGCTGTGTTCTTTCTGGTAAAAAAGGTGTTGTCGCTACGTTGGGACCTTTGGCCGGTTTGGCCTGGGCAGCCCTGCTTGAAATAGGCGAAAGCGACCGGCCTGCCGTGTGGGCGGTGACAGAGTTGCCCCTTGCATCGATTCCGGAGGATGTTCAGGATAGCCTCAAACAAAAGCAACCTTTGTATATTTTGGAAGAACAGAGTAAGCAGGGCGGGTTGGGTATGCAATTATTGTACGAGCTTGGCATAAAAAACATCACCCCAGCTCGGGTTATACATCGCTATGCGCTCGGGTATCCCTCCGGGCTGTATGGTTCGCAAGCCTATCACCGAAAAGAGTGTGGACTAGATCCTGAAAGTATTCGTGCGACTGTGCTCGCATAAGGAGTCACCTTGTCATTAGCATCTTTGGTTGGGGAGCTTCACGGGCCGATTCTCGTTATTGGGGCTAGCGGATTTGTGGGTGCCAACATCTTTCGCTCTTTACTTAAGGAGCGCGATGATGTGGTGGGAACTTTTTTTTCCGGCGAATCGTGGCGCCTACGGGGCGTACCCGCCGCCAATCTGCAATTTTTTAACTTGCACGATCCGTTAAGCATTCAAGCGGTGCTAACTAAAGTTGCCCCACAGGTTATATTTGATTGCTCTTCCTTTGGAGCGTACTCCTTTGAACAGGATGCGGAACGTATCCACACTACCAACTACACTTGTTTTATCCGCTTGCTGGAAGCAGTCTCTGCTTTACCCCTCCAGGCCTATATCCATGCAGGTAGTTCCTCCGAATATGGCTTGAATGCGGCAGCCCCCGCCGAAGATGGGTTGTTATCGCCCAATAGTCACTATGCTGTGAGTAAGTGTGCGGCTGCAGCGGCTGTCACATATTACGGAAAAATTCGGGCAGTGCCGGTGGTCAACCTCCGCCTGTATTCGGTTTATGGACCCTATGAAGACAGTTCCCGCCTCATTCCGGTTTTGTGCGAACATGCGGATCGCGGGCTTTTGCCACCCTTTGCCCGACCGCAAACCTCTCGCGATTTCATCTATACCGAAGATGTTACAGAGGCCTTTGTACGCGCTGCTCTTGCTATGAGTCCCGCTCTCGCTGGCGAATCTTTCAACATCGGTACCGGCGTGCAAACCTCCCTAGCCGACCTTGCCAGTCTCAGCAAAGAGCTGTTTCACATTGACGCAGAACCTCAATTCAAAGAAGGTGTCGCTAGGACTTGGGATGTGGATACTTGGGTGTCCAACCCCGATAAAGCGCAAAAATTACTCCACTGGAAGCCCACAATAACTCTTTCTGAGGGGATGCGGCGCACAATGGACTGGTGGACAGAGCATCTACGCCATGCCGTCTTTGCCGATCTTACTAAAAAGACAGAGAACCGAGCCACGAAAAACTCCATCAGTGCCGTTATCGCCTGCTATAAGGATGCCGAGGCTATACCCATCATGTATGAGCGGCTGAAGGCAGTCTTTACTCTTTTGCACATAGATTACGAGATTATTTTCGTTAATGATTGTTCGCCTGATGATTCCGAAGAACGTATTCGGGCCATAAGCGCGCAAGATCCCTGTGTCCTTGGTATCACTCATTCCCGTAACTTTGGCTCGCAGGCGGCTTTTCGCAGTGGTATGGAGCTGAGTTCCAAAGAGGCCTGTGTGCTTTTGGATGGTGATTTACAAGATCCTCCAGAACTTATCGAAGATTTTGTAAAAAAATGGCGCGAAGGCGCGGATGTTGTTTTTGGTTGCCGCGTAAAGCGCGAGATGTCGCATTATCTTGAATGGTGCTATAAAGCTTTTTACAAACTATTTGCCGCTTTGAGCGAAGTGCCCATTCCAAGAAACGCCGGAGACTTCTCACTGATGGACAGGTCGGTTGTGCACTGGCTTTTGCAGTGTCGGGAACGCGATTCTTTTTTGCGGGGTCTGCGTGCGTATGTCGGTTTTACCCAGATCGGGGTAGATTATGTTCGTCCAGAACGTATGTTTGGCGTAAGTACCAACAACTGGATAAAAAATATTGGCTGGGCGAAGAAGGCTGTTTTTTCCTTCACTCGCTTGCCGCTGCATCTGCTTACCGCATTTGGTGCGCTTTCGTGTATTGCTACAGTGCTTCTTGCGTTGGTTACGGTAACGACCAAACTACTCTGGCCCGCATCATCTCCCCAAGGCATCACCTTTCTTTCTCTCTTGGTAATGTTCTTTGGCTCCAGTACCCTGCTCGGGCTGGGACTTCTCGGGGAATATATAGGCAAGATACTGGAAGAAACCAAAGCAAGGCCACATTTTATCAGGAAATATATTATAAATCGGGGGAATATCAAAATTCTTCCTTCTAATTTGACAAAAAATGAGTTGCGCAATGACTAAGCTCGTGGAACGGGCTTGCCCGGCTTGTGCCTCCGATGTTTATTTTCCCTTCGCTTCAGAGCGTATCGACCAGGGCAAAGTCACAAAATATACGTATGCATCCCGTAAAACTCCCGAGTTTATGCGCCTGCGTCTTGTCCGCTGCTCACAGTGCAAGCTGGTATACGCGCCCGTTCCACCTGGGCAGGACAAACTCTTTGCCGCTTACAGTGATGCCGCCTATGATTCCGCTGAAGAAGCCAGTTTCGCAGCGAGGACTTATGCCCGTATATTGACCCCGCACTTAGCCAGACTGATAGACCGAAACTGCGCGGTGGATATAGGAGCCGGAAACGGAGCACTGCTTCCCTTGCTGCGCCAACTCGGTTTTGCAACCGTAGTCGGTATAGAACCTTCACATGCTGCGATTGCAGCGGCAGAGCCTGAAACGCGCTTACACCTGCGCGAGGCCATGTTTAGTGCCGCTGCGATTGCAGACCTGTCGCCTTCGTTGATCGTAAATTGCATGACACTGGAGCATGTGGATTCCCCAAAGCAACTACTGCAATCTGCATATGCCGCACTTGCGCCGGGGGGCATGTGCGCTGTTGTCGTGCATAACCGCAGCGCCTTGATTAACCGACTTTTGGGGATGAAGTCTCCTGTCATTGATATTGAACACTTACAGCTTTTTTGTCCAGATTCCATTCGCACGCTGCTTGAAAGCGTCGGCTTTGCCGATGTGCGTGTGGAATCTTTTGCCAATACCTATCCCTTACGGTATTGGGTACGGCTATTACCTTTGCCCCTATCGGTAAAGGTAACAATTCAAAATCTTTGTGCGCGAATGGGAATAACCGCTACCTTGCTTACACTCCCTGTAGGGAATATTCTGGGTATAGGAATGAAATCTTTTTAACAGCACAAGATTGGAAAGGTACACGCATGGTAGACGATAATACAAAAAACAACGTTTCGATTTTCAGCCGGGATGCTTTCGAAACAGGCTCATACGCATATACTGGGACAAGGCTTTCTTCCGCTCTGGCAAACGAACGCATGAGCTACGCGGCTACCGCCATATATCCAATGGAAGGCAAGCGTATTCTTGACTTGGGATGTGGTGATGGCTCCTACAGTTTGGACCTAATACGCAAAGGTGCCGCATCGGTTTTTGGCATTGACCCAGCAGAAGCGGCCGTAGCAACGGCTACAATAAACGCCGATACTGCGGGTCTTAGCACAAAGGCGACATTTCAAACCGGCAATCTCTATAGCCTTGACCTTACAGAACGATTTGACTGCATCGTCTTGCGAGGTGTGCTCCACCATCTCCCCGATGCTGCCAGAGCATTAGAAGCCGTGGCTACCTTCGCCGACAATATTTTGATAATAGAAGCAAATGGAGCAAATCCACTCCTCAAGCTGATTGAAAAAACATCAAAGTACCACATTGAACACGAGGAACAGTCCTTTTGTGCTTTTACAGTCAAAAAATGGCTTGCCAAGGCAGGCATGAAGACGGTCGCGTGCAATTACGTAAACCTCGTTCCCATGTTCTGCCCGGACTGGATGGCGAGAATATGCAAAGTAGTGGAGCCTCTTGTGGAAGCAGTACCGGGTATGCGCAATATTGCCTGTGGGCAGTATGTCATATTAGCAAAAAAATAGAAATTGTCAGATCAAGCCCACACACTACCTGTCACTAAAAATATAAGTTTTTACTCAACATATTGAGGTAATTTTTTTTATGACCTTCCTTACTCAGGCCAATTTTCCCAGACTTTGGTTGTTTTTTCAAAACCACATTGGGGGAACAAAGGACAAGCAGGTTCTTGCCCTATCCGCACGCGAGAACAGGTGTAAAATCCTAGAAATTGGCTGTTCTGTAGGAAATATTGCCGATGCTTTTCGACCTTTGAAAAATATTTTGTATACTGGGATAGACATTGATTCCAGCGCCATTGGCACAGCACATATGCGCTTTACAAAGACGCAATTTTGCTTTCTGGAAACCAGTGTGGAAGAACACGCCAAAAGCGGGATGCGATACGATTATATCCTTATTGCAGGAATGCTCCATCATGTGGATGACGCGACTGCCCTCTCTATTTTGAAAAATACACGTTTGCTGGCTGGGCAAAATACGATTGTTAATATTTTTGATCCGACACGCTTACTAGCGCCGATCCTGCGCACATGCACTGGTTTTACAAGCTTGAACAGGGGCAATACCTGCGGAGTTTCGCTGTGTTGAGTCGGCTTGTCGAAGCCGCCGGATTGCAGATACTTGAACAAAACACCTGCCCGATACGTCCAGGCTTGCCGGGCTTGCCGGTAGTGGCGCGTTTTTCTCGAATCATAGCCCAGTGGGCAAATCCATGAGCATTGCTCTCCCTCCGCTTTCAGTAGTAGCGTTTATCCTGTGTTCAGTTGCTTCTCAGGTTTTACTCAAGGCTGCTGGTATGCACGCTGCCGGACAAACAAGCATCTGGAATGCCAGGGGCATGAATCCTTTTCTCTGGCTTTCTCTTTGCTGTCTCGCCCTTGGTATGCCATTATGGGCGCGCACCTTACGCTTGCTCCCTCTTGCCACGGTGTACTCATGGACGGCGCTTACCTATGTGTTCACCCCTTTTTGCGGATCGCTTTTTTGGGGAGAGCAACTTTCCTTTGTATATTTTGCAGGACTTGCCTGCATTGTGTGCGGTATTATTATTACTACACGAAATGTTGTGGAGTAGTGTGAGCCCTTCATGAGTATAACACAAATTCTTTTCGGCATTATCGTTGCGATGTGTAGCACTGCAGGGCAGCTTTGTTTCAAAAAAGCCTCAAGATACACTGTATTCAGGCAATCTTGCTGTTTTTGGGTCTTGGGTGCTTTGCTCATGCTGGTTTCAGTGTTTTTGAGCGTAAAAATACTGCAAACCACCTTTCTGTCCGCTCTTGTTCCGTTTGCCGCCTTGGTATACATTCTCACCCCGCTGGGTGCACTATTCATATTTAAAGAAAAAATTAGCCCACTCTTCTGGATGGGGGTAGGGTGCATCGCGTTAGGCGTAGGCTTGACCGCGCTTCGGTAAAAATTACAGTTAAATTATATTCTTAGGGGAAGAGTAGTTCTCAGGATTAGGCTAGGTTTGAGGTGCGGGCACCACCTGCATTCCCATGGCAAGGGCTTTTTGTATCGGCCGCGGTGATGGATTGGTATAAGACGAAAGTTTTGTCCTGGAATCTTTATAATGCTACGGATACTGGATTTTGCGTTGAGGCACAGGAGAATGCCTTGGCAAAATACGGCAAACCTGAAAAAGTTAACACCGATCCGGGCCGTCAATTTAGCAGCCTGGGTTTTGTGGGTTTGCTTCAGGAGAACCTGGACAAAGTAGCCATGGACGGATCGGGGACACTGCACTGCGGGACAACCATATTGTAAAAAGGCTATGGGCAGCCTGAAGTATGAAAAGAATACCGGAGAATTCTTAAGCCGCCGCTATGGCAGTACGCAGGATTATAGCTGGCTGCTTAGACAGATCCAGGAGAAAAAACCGGAGGGCCGATTGACTGCCCGTGGTGCTAAAGAATATCCCAAAACGTTTGCAAGAAAAAGCAAATAGCGAATGCGTCACGATAAAAAGCTTTTTCACTGCAGAACAGGCTCATTGGGCTTGCAGGCGGATAATGCTTTCGCGTAATATCTCATAATTTGTGTGAATATCTGGAGTTT
>JAVBJS010000133.1:0-5150 GCA_031546885.1 Desulfovibrio sp. | reverse complement strand
GGAGCTGTTTCGCAATCAGGAGTAATGCTATCAAAAAAAATGTAGAAAAAAAGGTTGCTATACTTCAGTAAAAAACAGGAGAGGAGGGCTTTATCAATAACTTAATCAGCATAGAACCATACCCATTCGCCATGCCAATTGCGGATCAGGAGGGAGGGGGTCTGGGGGAGGGAAACTCAAGGGATTCAATCCCTTGGGGTTCCCTTCCCCAGTGCTTCATACACTATCCAAGCTAGCCATTTGGGGTTCCCTCCCCCAGTGCTTCATGCCAAAGAAATTCAATCCCTTGGGGTTCCCTTTCCCAGTGTTCCATACACTATATTTTACTGCTGTTTTGTTTGTTCTAATTTCTTCAGGCTATTGAGGTCTGGTGGCATATCGGATGGGTTAATTTTGCGCGGAGCCGCAGCCGGTGGTGGAGCTTTTTGCGGAGAATCAGATTTTTCGACTTGAGGCGCTGGTGTTGCAGGCACCGGAGAAGTCACAGTTGCTGCTGCAGGAGTCACCTTTGGCGTCTGGTTGGTTGAATCAACAGAGGCGTCTGGTGTTGCAGTGGGCTTTTCTGAGCGCGACACAATGGGTTCTGAGGTAGTTGTCGAAATAGGGGTAGGGGCGTGAGAGGCTTCAACCGGAGGCAGAACGGCTGTGATAGGTGCTCTGTGTGGGCGGTTGTCTGCCTTTTTCTCTGCTGGGTCAGCACTTTTTGTGTTTTGTTTTTCTTGAACAGACGGAAGAGTATCTGGCACCGCAGGAATTTTTGGGGCAGAATCTTCTTTTTCTGTTTGGTCAGCATCATCCGTGGTGCCTGCCGTGCTCATATTCCCCATGAGAACTGCTTTTCCTTGCCATGGGCCAAGGGTAACATTAACAGAGCTCCCTGCTGCTGCAAAACTCCCAGATCCGCCAAGGTTGTTCATTTTGCCGAGGGCAGAGGCTATGCCAGAGATGCCCGAGAGGGAAATGCTTTCACTTACGGCGTGCTGTGAGAAGTTGCAAACGCTTAATACGTAGCTTTTTCCATCCGGCAGGCGAGTGACCAGAGCGATAAGGCCTTTATCTTTCGTTGCGGGGCGAGCGACAAGTGTACCTTTGGCCAGCCCTATTTGCCGACGAAGTTTAACCAATCTGCCTATACGGTTAAGAAAGGAGTCTTTGCTGTGTACTTGCACATCGGCTGGCTGGTAGATGGTTTTGGTTTTTGGCATCCCCTGACGGTTCACTGGATTACTTGAAGCTGAAGCGGTGAGCGAATAGCCGCCCCGTGTTGCAAATTCGGCATCAGGCGCAGAACCGGAGGCAAGGGGGAGGGCGCCTGCAAGGTCTTGGCCTGCCAGTAAAAGAAGGCCGGGCTGCATGGCTTTGAAAAGCACAAGGAGTTCGTGCCCCTTGCCTACGTCTCCCATTTTATCTGTGGGCACATCACTAGGGTCGAGTCCCAGAGCCATAGCAGCCAGACCGGGTGCTGTGGAGTACAGTATATTGTCTTTAATAAGCGTTGCTCCGCGTGAGCCTGCAATATCGGTCATTGTACCGATAGTATGCTGACGCAAGCGAGCGGCCTGCTCGCCGGCTGTGGTGGCAAGGTAGCTCAGGTGTGGCAGGGAATAATTGATACCATCCTGGGAAGGCATGGCATGCACAAGACGTCGTGTGTCCACGCGCAGACGCAAAAGTTCATCCGCCATGAATTTGGCAAGGGTTGCATCACCTGTTAAAAGAGCATGCTCCGCAGCGGGCGAAAAGGCACTGTCATAAACAAAGTCAGCGCCGGAGCGTATGAATTCGTTAACAGACTGCAAGGTCAATTCTGTATCACGCACAAAGCTCCAGCCGCCATAGCGACGAATTTCACGGCTCATGGCCTGGGCGGCTGTAAGGGCAGGCTCAACGCTGAATATGCCGGAACGACCTGATTTTGCAACAGGCTCAAGCCCTTGAAAGGCTTCAAAGCGAAGCCCGATGAGAGCTTGCCCTTGCATACCAACCTGCCTGACGGCACTGCCGGAAAGAATACGGTGGGCCGCCTGGGAGGGATCTTCCCAGTTGAGAACAGCAGAGTCTGGTGTCAGATAATATCGATACACCCAGCGCCGGGTTGTGGCATCAAGACCGCGTATTTCGCCTGTGGCTGCCCATCCGCCTTTGCGGGAGAGTGGGGCTGCTTCGTCGCGCATCGCCTTGGGAAGAAGGCCCTTTTTGTTAAGGGCGGCAACGGCTTCCGCAGTAAGGGGGGTGCCGTTTGTCTCCTCAGTCATTGCGGGCAGCACTGACCACAACTCACGTGGAATATCTACCATACAGTAAATGCCTGGATATTCACGCATATTGCGTGCTGCAAGCATGAAGTCCGGGCCAATGCCGGTGGCGGCTGGTATGAGGTCAGAACCCAAAAGGTTCTGCTGTTCCATGGAATTACTTACGAGCCGACGGTATTGGGCGTCTTTTCCGGCGGCTTCGGAGAAGTTGTATTGAGCAACGTCTTCGCCTGTAGTAGTTTTGCCAAGTTTTCCAGACCAAAGCGTTCCTGTTCCGCCAGTTGGGGCAACATACATACCTTTAATGCCGGCCTCGCGCAAAACGGCCGAGATGTTGCCGTCTGCCAGATGATCAAAAGCTGTGCGGCGAGATTCCACTAATAGCGTGAGGGGGTTGACATCAAGCCATGTGTCCGCGTGTCCCAAAAATTCATCTGGGCTGGCCAAACTTGCGGAAGTACGCCATGCAAGTTGGCTTCCTGAAACTATTTTTGCCATTTCTGCTGAATTGTTCAGCATTGCCTGCCGTTCAAGCTGTTGCAAAAAGGCAGGGTTGGCCCGCTCTATAGGTATACCGGCGCTATTTTCCATGGCAGACTTGGAGTGCTGGGGGGGATTCCCACAACTGATGAGAGCAAGGCATGTGATGCAGCACAGGCCGCCCATCCATTTATGCATGACCATATTGGCTCCAACTACTTTGGATTACATATTGAATAGATTGTTTCTAATGCATTTAAACGAAAATTTTATAGCTAGAGCTGAAAGGATAAGCCTTAAAAAAATAATTGAGCTAAAGCCTTATAAATCAAGGCGCAGATATACTTCTCCTGTCATGGTGATAACGCAAAAGGCCCCTTCATCAAAAAGGCCGTAAGTTGGCGGGTGATCTTCCTTGGGAAGCGCCAGCGAGCCCGGATTGCAGAGTGATATTTCTCCCATGTCGCGGGCCATTGGCTCGTGGGTGTGCCCGTAAAGAAAAACATCTCCCTCGCGCAGGAGCGGCAAATTTTGAGGATGGTATATATGCCCGTGTGTTGCAAAAATTCGCACACTTTCAGCAAAAAACCAGCTAAAGTTAGTAGCAACAGGAAAAGGGAGTAGTGAAATATCTACTTCACTATCGCAATTGCCCTGGATTGCTATAAACCTGTCTGCAAAAGGGGCAAAGGTGGAAGCAACAGCTTTTGGGTCATACCCCACAGGAATAGGATTGCGGGGCCCATGATATAAAATATCACCCAAAAGAAGAATTGCGGATGGTTTCAGAGCACGGATACGTTCGACAACAAAGGCTGCCACAGGTAAACTTCCATGAATGTCGGAAACAACAAGGATGCTCATTTACAGACTGCTACGTGCTGGGGTGTTGTACATTGCAAAGTAAGGTTTACTTCGCAATAGCAAAACGCCGCCCCATATTCCAGTCGGCGCGGGGAATAGCTGCGTCAATTAATAGTTCGGGAATTTCATCACGAACAGGATAAACAACTCCACACGGCGTGCATTCAATACCGTCTGGGATACTCTGCAAAGCACTTTGGCACTTGGGGCAAGCAAGTGCCTTGAGCAAATGGGCGTCCATGCGCGTTTTCCTTATGTTACACTGGTCAGTAGTGCATTGCGTGTGTTGTTTTTTGAATGTGATAGGTGTATGTATTATCAGGTATTTTGATGATATCCTTTTGCGAGGGGATTTTCAAGCATAACTTCAGTCAAAATAGGGCAGGATTTTCTCGCTTCCATTTCGAAACACATCATTCACTCAAACAGGTTTCCGTCATATTCTGGAGCAATAATGTCTGGCTTATTTGTGGATTTACATACGCATAGTACAGTGTCAGATGGAACGGATACACCGGAAAAACTTGTAGCCAACGCTGCTGCATGTGGCCTTGCGGCCATTGCCTTGACAGACCATGATACTACTGAGGGAGTGCTGCAAGCGCAGAAAGCCGCCAAAGAGTGGGGTATTGAATGTATTTCTGGTTGTGAATATGCTGTTATGATAGAAAATGAAGAGATACACCTTGTGGGTTTGTGGGCTCCGCATTCCTCAAAGCCGTTGCAGGCGGCTCTTTTGGCTGCACGCCAGTACCGCATGGATCGAAACTTCATGATTATTGAAAAACTACAAGCCCTTGGGATTGATATTTCTATTGAGGATGTGGCGGCCTGTGCCCAAGGTGAAAGTGTAGGCAGGCCGCATATTGCCAGTGCCCTTCAGCAAAAAAAATACATCAAAACATCTACTGAGGCCTTTGAAACATATCTTGGATGGCAAAAACCGGCCTTTGTCCCCCGTACATTGACAAAGCCGGAAGAGGGCATTCGCCTTTTGGCGGAAGAAGGCGCCACTGTAGTGCTGGCTCATCCCATGCTGAGTAAGAAAATGACAAAGGAACGGCTTGACGATCTGCTCTCTGATTTTAAAAAATGGGGACTTTCAGCGGTGGAGGTTTATCACAGCAGACATCGCAATGATGCCGTGCGAATTACCCTTGAGCTGGCGCAAAAGCACGACCTTCTTATTTCTGGAGGTTCGGATTACCACGGAACAACAAAGCCGAATGTGCATCTTGGCATACATGGCCTTGGTGGGCGTGTTCCTATGCTGTACCTTGATAAAATGAAAGAACACAGGCGGCGGGCCGGGCTTTGGGTTTAGAACTTATCCATAAATGCGGTACCGGGGAGTTGGTGTTGATTCTTAGGCACTGGGCGTTTCTTGATCTGCATCTTGTTTTTTAGCGTTGGCGCTAAGTATTGTATTTGCGTCTACTACCTCTTCTTTTACTGATTACCCTCAATCGCAACGGTTTCAACTCGCTTTCATTGCACCGCGCGTATTTGGAGGGAGGGGGTCTGGGGGAGGGAAACTCAAGGGATTCAATC
>JAVBJS010000039.1:0-23940 GCA_031546885.1 Desulfovibrio sp. | reverse complement strand
AGCAAGAATCGTTAGACATAGGCGCTGCTGTCATACAAAAGATAGCTTCTGAAATCCCTTTAAAAGAGTGGGCTGGACGGCAATTGTTATTGGGGTTCCGTTATATAACCTTTAGTCTTCGTTGTTTTGAGGAAGGTGACGAAAAAAATGCTGAAATAAAAGCAACAGCGGCTTTGAATATTCTTCAGCATACGCTGACACGTATTACGTATAAGGAGCTTCCTGAAGAATGGACTAAATGTATCGGCTACGCAGCCCTTACCCTGTATCAACGCGGTGCTGTTACCCGGAACCTGGGCGACTTGGAACAAGCTACTGCTTATTGCATCAACGCATTGGAAATTGTGACCAAAGATTCTGAAAAACAAACGATCCGCCGTATAATGTTTAGGGCCATCACAGACACAGCCATATACATGCATTTTTTGCTCCCATCCTGAAACGATAAGCTGTAGAGTGATATTTTTACTGTAGACGTGGGCTGAAAATTATAACGCTGCCTTACTTTGCCACAGACATCATGAGTTTTATTCTGTTAAGCTGGTTCACTTCACTGGCGCCGGAATCATAGTCTACGGCAGCTATGTTTGCCTCTGGGAAGCGTAACTTCAGTTCTTTGAGCAGGCCCTTGCCGGTTATGTGGTTTGGCAGGCACCCAAAGGGCTGCATACACAAGATGTTTGAAACTCCCGATTCCAATAACTCCACCATCTCCCCCGCAAGTAGCCAGCCTTCACCGGTTTGGTGCCCCAGAGAAATAAGGCTTTGAGCCTTTCTGGCCAGCTCGTAAAACCGTGAGGGAGGTGTAAAGCGTGAACTGCGTTGCAGGGCTCGGCGCATGGCCCAGCGATAGGCTTCTATCAGACCAATGCCAATGCGAGCCTTAATATTTCCTTGCCAGGTTCCGGCAAGGTGATGGTCGTAATAAATAGGAGAATATAAACAGTACATTACGAAGTCCATGATATCAGAAATTACGACTTCCCCTCCCTCGCTCTCAATAATATCCGCGGTATGGTTATTGGCATCGGGGTGGTACTTGAGTAAAATTTCTCCCACCAGCCCTACGCGGGGCTTTCGGGGTAAAGTACGCAGAGGAAGTTTGTCAAAATCCTGAACAAGATTTTGCATTGTACTGTAAAAACTGGTGAACTTTCCTTTTATCAATTGTTCCTTGCAGTGCTCCGCCCAGTGCGCGGCCAAGGCATTTGCCGAGCCTGTTTCCAGTTCGTAGGGTCGTGTTCGGTGTAGGACTCGCATGAGCACATCACCATATAATCCTCCCATGATCATGCGGCGGAGCATGGTGCGTGAAACGCGGAAGCCGGGATTTCTGTCCATATCCCCCAGGTTGAAAGAAATAACGGGCAGTTCCAGGCGGCTATCAACAAGTGCCTTACGCAGAAACGCAATATAATTTGTAGCGCGGCACCCTCCCCCTGTTTGGGAAATAAGCAGCGCTACACGCTCTTTATCATAGCCCCCTTGCATCACAGCGTGTAAAAGCTGCCCCACCACTACAATGGCAGGATAGCAACTGTCGTTATTAACATAGCGTAAGCCAAGCTCAACAGCTTCTTTGCTTACATGGGGGAGCTGGGCAAGGGCATAGCCCTCCGCGGCAAAAATTGTTTCCAGAAATTGAAAATGCATGGGCGACATTTGCGGTACTAAAATTGTATGCGTTGTACGCATTTCTTCCGTGTAGGAAGGCAGCCCTTTGTAAACAGGAATGGCCACAGGTGTGCATGTTTTCCCCTGACGCTCACGCAATGCTGCGAGAAGAGAGCGAATGCGGATGCGCGCCGGGCCCAGATTACTGCCTTCATCAACTTTAATTTGCGCGTAAAGGCGTCCCTTGTGCAGAAGAATCTCTTCCATCTGGTCAGCCGTTATGGCGTCCAACCCACATCCAAAGGATACCAAATGTAAGAGTGCAAGGTTGTCGCTTTCTGCCACAAAGGTTGCAGCGCGGTAAAGCCGGGCATGGTATGTCCATTGATCCACCACCCGTAAAGAGGTAGGGTGTGGCGCAAGGTGCGCCAGGGAGTCTTCTGTAAAAACAGCCATGCCGCATGAATTGACCATTTCCGCAATGCCGTGGTGAATGGCAGGGTCAACATGATAGGGGTGTCCAGCCAGAACAAGGCCAAAAATTCCCTTCTCCCGCAGCGTGGTAAGGGCCTCTTCTCCAGCCTTGCGCATGTCGAGCTTGTACGCTTCAAGGGCTGTAAAACCCTGTCGCACCGCTTTTTCGATATCTTTTTGCGAAATGTGGGCGAACTGTGGAATCTCGTGCAGCCGCCGTGCCAGCGCATCCTTTTGCATGGGTAAAAAAGAATGGATAAAAGGAATGCCTGATGATCGTAATATACTGACATTGTTAGCAAGAAGCTCAGGATATCCTATAACTACCGGGCAATTATAGTGATCATCTTGTGAGGAAAAATCCTTTATCTCCCGCTGCAAACAGGGAAAAAAGATGGCGTCTACCCCTTTTTCTACCAGATCAAGTACATGCCCATGTGTGAGCTTTGCCGGGTAACACACTGTCTGAGAAGGGATGGTGCTGTAGCCTTTAAAAAAAATTTCTTTGGAGGATGCCGCAGAAAGCTCCACGCGAAAACCAAGTTCTGTGAAAATGGTAAACCATAGTGGGTAATTATCGTAAATATTTAAGGCGCGAGGAATGCCAATGCTGCCGCGAGGGGCCTTTTCTTTTGCAAGGGGCTGATAATACTTGAAAAGTCGCTCGTATTTGTATTGATACAGATTTGGTAATTTCTGCGGCGTGTGCCCCGTACCGCGTTCACAGCGGTTGCCGGAGATAAAGCGCCGATTATCGGCAAATCGGGTCACGGTGAGCAGGCAATTGTTGGAACAGTGACGACAGCGGGCTGTGGAGTTTTCTGCCGTAAAGGCTTGAATCTCCTTCATATTAAGGATTGTTGATTGGGTAAGTCCCCGTTCTTTGGCAATGAGCGCCGCTCCGAAGGCTCCCATGAGACCTGGTAAGTCTGGCCGCACCACATGCCGTCCAATCTGCACTTCAAAGGCTCGCAAAAGGGCATCGTTGGCAAAGGCCCCGCCCTGGGCCACAACATGCTCTCCAAAGCTGTCGGTACTGGTGATTTTCATTACCTTGTAGCACGCATTTTTGATGACGGAAATGGCAAGGCCCGCGGCGATATCTCCCACGGAAGCCCCGTCTTTTTGTGCCTGCTTGACCTTTGAATTCATAAAAACAGTACAGCGCGTGCCCAGATCTACAGGTTTACGTGCTGCCAGGGCCGCTTCCACAAACTGTTGCAGGGGCATATTCAGGGATTTTGCAAAGGTTTCCACAAAGGAGCCGCACCCGGCGGAGCAGGCCTCGTTAAGCTGGATAGCGTCAATGGAGCCATTACGAATGCGCATGCACTTGATGTCCTGCCCTCCGATATCCAGAATAAAGCTGACCGTTGGTAGAAAAAAACGCGCTCCAAAATAGTGAGCCACTGTTTCCACTTCATCAATATCAATGCGCAGTCCGGCTTGTAGCAAACCACTACCATAGCCCGTTACCGCCGCGCCTCGAATAATCAGCCCTGGCTGTGCGCGTTCGTAAATCTCCTGTAATATCGTTACCGCAGCAAAAAGGGGATCTCCTTTATTGGGCGCGTAGGATGTATACAGAAGTTTTCCTTCCGCATCTATCAGGACAGCCTTAATGGTCGTGGAGCCACTGTCAAAGCCAAGCCAGGCTTCCCCCGTAAAATCTGCGAGGGGGGACTGATGAAAGGCCTCTCCCTGGTGCCGCAGGTGAAAGGCTGCTCGCTCCTCAGCGTTTGCAAATAGCGGAGGCAGGCAGCCCGTAGCATCGCTATCCTGCGTCAATTCAAGGCGCTGCACAAACGTATGCAGGCAATGCTCAGGCATCTGTTTCGTATAATCTTGCGCTTTGGCACAAGCGTGCAGCGCGGCCCCAAGGGCCACAAAATATTCGGCATGTTGCGGGCAGAAGGCATTCTCCTGCCCAAGGTTCAATGTTTTGCTAAAAGCGTCACGCAAAGAAGGCAAAAATGCCAGCGGGCCGCCTAGAAGAACCACTTTGCCGGTAATTGAGCGGCCCCGCGCAAGGCCGCTGATGGTTTGATCCACAACCGCCTGCATAATGGAAGCCGCAATATTTTCGCGGGAACAGCCTTCATTTAAAAGGGGCAGAACATCTGTTTTAGCAAAAACTCCGCAGCGTGAAGCAATGGGATACGTAGAAGTAGCGCATAGCGCCAAGGCATCCAGGCCAGCCGCGTCAGTATGCAGAAAGGACGCCATGTGATCGATGAATGCGCCCGTACCGCCCGCGCACGTTTCATTCATACGCTGATCAAGGCCGCCGTCAAAAAAAATAAGTTTGGCGTCTTCTCCTCCCAGCTCAATAGCCACATTTGCATCAGGAATGTGCCGCCGAATGCTCAGGCTTGAGGCCACAACCTCCTGCACAAAAAAAACATTCAGTTCCGTGGCAAGGGCGATAGCTCCCGATCCTGTTGCCGCAACCGTCCACATTCTTCCCGGTAAGGCCTGCGAAGCTTCGCGCAGCATAGTTGCCAGAGTAGCCCGCACCTCAGCAAGGTGTCGTTGGTATCGAGAAAAGATGAGCACGCCATCAGCATCAACAGCAACTACCTTTACTGTTGTTGAGCCAATATCGAGCCCAAGAAAACACTTCCCCACGGCAGTGCCAGGCATCTCATGCGAAATACCGCCACTGGGCGTCTCCTGTTGCGCGTCGTAAGCAGCAAAATCCGCTGCAACAAAAGACTCAGGGCACATATTGCACTGCCAGCTTCCTTTGTAAGGTATGAGTGGGATCAGTAAGAAAAGTGATAATGAATTATGCTATAGGCATAACTCCTTTGTCAATAGAGATCGTTGCACAATGCAACGATCTCATTTTGAGGACTGTTTAGCCCAACTTGCTCACACATTTTCCAAAAAGGTCTGAATGGCGTTGATGTGCGCTTCCGGGGTTGATGCTCCTGCCGTGAGACCTACTATTTTTGCTTTAGCGAACATCTCGGGGGTCAGTTCTTCTGCCGATTCCACAAGCACCACATGCGCACCATGCGCCTTTGCCACATCGGCAAGGCGGCGAGTATTGCCACTGTTACGCCCCCCCACCACAACAAGCGCATCCACTTCCCTGGCCAGCGCAATAACTTCTTCCTGCCTGTGGCGAGTGGCATTACAAATAGTATCCAAAACAGGAATGACGTAGGAAAGCCGCACTGCCAGCAACTCCCGAACCTTGGCAAATTCCTCGCTATCCTGCGTCGTTTGAGCCGCCAAAAAATATGGAGCTTCCGCCACAAGGGGTAACGTCTTAAGTTCCTCAAGGCTTCCAAAGACATACGCCTCACCCTCGGCATAGCTTACAAGCCCCTGCACCTCCGGGTGTTCCTTCTCCCCAAAAAGCAGGAGAGTAGCCCGTTGTTTTTTTCGTTGCCTGGCAATGGCGAGCTGCGCTTTTTTAACCTTGGGACAGGTGGCATCAATTACCTGCACTCCGGTATTGCGTAACGCTTCCTCCACCGCTATGGGCACACCGTGGGCTCGTATAATGACATGATCTCCCGCCTGAAGACATACAGGATCAGCTTGGCAGATAACACCACGCTCCTCGTATTCCCGCATCACACGCGGGTTATGGATAATCGGGCCAAGAGTGATAATTCTCGGCACCGCTTCTCCCGGTGCTCTGCAACAGGTCGATATATTTTCCAGAGCGCTTCCCCTGGCAAGGGGAGCGTGAGTGGCAAGCTCATCCTCTAGAGTGCGTAAGGCAAGGCTCACTCCCATACAAAAACCGGCAGAACGCGCACGAATAATCTTCATAATGATATTCTCCCCTACGCAAGCAATTACATTCAAGCATTATACTTTGCAACGATCCTGCGCGTTTTTAATCCGTAAACAAAGTTCGTTGCACAGTGGAACAAACTCTGGTGATTGCACAGCAGGTGCCCGCAAGCGGACAGCGCAGCGAGAAGTAAATAAACATTTCCTTAATTCTTTGTCTTTTTTAGGTAGTGTCGTCAAATGCAGATATTTTGTTCTCTGCCAAGGAAGAAACATTTTTTGCGGAGGGAGTGGACTCTTATGTCCTCGACCGGAATAAAAAGTTTTTCTGACGCTGGCAGAGGGCAAAAAAACCTATTTGACGACACTATCTAGCATTTGAGGCCTTGATTTTTGGGGATGTTTTATGGCATGCAGAAAAATAGCATATTAACCTATAGCCACACCACATATGAGTACTAGAATTACAACCATTCATGGATATGTGCAGGCTCTGCCGCGTGCCTCGCAGCGAGATGAAGCGGCCAAGATTGCCCTTGTGACTGATAATGGGGATATTTACCATATTTTACACAAGGCAGCCGGGGTGGATCTTATAGATCATATCAGCTCAACGGTTGAGGGAACAGGCACTGTTACTCCTATCCCTGTTCCTGAAGGAACAGAACGGGATGTCAATGAATTTTTTCTGCTCGTGCGCAGCTATCGCTTGCGCGACGACTTTGAAAATTCATGGTACGACGACCCGGAAGAATAACCCTGGGCTACAATGTTTCAGCGCTATCTCCTGTAATAAAGGCCATTGCGCAATACCAGAGTTCGTTGCATTATGCGCAGAGCTCGTAATAAATAGAGAAAGCTATGCAGGGTGAATTTATTGTTCGGCAAGCTTTTATGGTTACGGAATAGCTGTCCGCTTGCGGGCGCTTGCTGTGCAGTGGCCAGAGTTCGTTGCATTGTGCAGCGAACTCAACTACGAAAATCCGTTGTGCAGCGGGTTCAATTTGAATGCCTGCTACGAATAGTCTTGAAATTACTCCAAACTTGTTTTATGGATGCGCATTGTGTGAATCAGCGCATCTTCCGGCCATTTCCTTTTCGCCCCCCCTTTCCTCTCCTGGAGTAGTTATACTGTGAGCAAACCTTCCGAAGATTCTTCTTTTGTTGCCGATATAACCGTAAAGCAGCACGGAGCATTGGTGCAATTGGATCTTTTGGGAGTCTGGACAGTAAACACTCTGCATCAGGTTGAAGCAAAATTCGCCTTGGCTGCGGCGAATGCTCCGCAACAGGTTACGATTCACCTGGGTGGCATCACCCGTTTCGACACCGCCGGGGCCCTTGTTGTCAATGAAACCGTTGCTGCCCTCGCCACACGAGGAATTATTGCCACACTTTCAGGAGTAAACCCGGATCAATCCATCCTGCTTGAAAAAGCTCTCCCACAGAATCCCTATGTAGTTCCGGGGGAAAAGGTTTTTTTTGTGACCCGCCTGCTTGCAGGCCTCGGAAAATATGTCTGCGGCGGTCTTTGGATGACGGGACAACTCATCGGTTTTTTCGGGCAATTTCTCACAATTTTTCTTGGCACCTGCCTGCATCCGTCGCGCATGCGCTGGACATCTTTCACCTTCCACCTTGAGCAGGTAGGATTGCGGGCTGTACCCATTGTAGCGCTATTGACCTTTCTTATTGGTGTCGTTGTCGCTTATATGGGCTCTCAGCAGCTTGCCAAATTTGGCGCACCTATCAGCGTTATGGTAAACATGCTGGAAGTGCTTATTTTACGAGAAATGAGCGTGCTCATCACAGCCATTGTCGTTGCCGGCCGCTCAAGCTCCTCCTTTACCGCGCAAATAGGGGCCATGGTCGCCAATGAAGAAGTGGCTGCCATGCGCTCCATGGGGCTTGACCCTGTAACACTGCTGGTCACGCCGCGTGTTCTAAGCCTTGTGCTGGCCTTGCCTTTGCTTGTTTTTATTGCTGACCTTGCAGCTCTCCTGGGTGGTGCTGTGGCTCTATGGGTCTCCATGGATCTGCGGCTGGTGACCTTTATACAGCAATTTTATGCCATTGCCCATGCAAATCACTTTCTGGTGGGTCTTGCCAAAACGCCTTTCTTTGCCCTTGCCATTGGTATCGTAGGGTGCTTTCAGGGTTTTCGCGCCACATCCAGTGCGGAATCTGTCGGCTTTCTTACTACCATTTCCGTTGTTCAGGCAATTTTCATAGTCATTTTACTTGATGCGGTATTTGCTATATTCTTTACCTCCATTGGGGTATAGTTTTCATGCAATACCATAATTGTGCGCCTATCCTCCCCCACGGGCCCCTCGCTTTCCTGTGTAGCAACTCGTTGCACACAGCTCATCCATAACGAACCCCAGCAACTCCATGCAAACAGGCACGCTCTCCCCACTCTCCCCCTCAGCCCCGCAAGAGCAGGGCATCGTTTCGTTGCGCGGCATTACCAATCGGTTTGGGCCGCAGGCCGTACATGAAAATCTGGATCTGGACATCCGCAAAGGAGAAATTCTTGGCCTCATTGGGGGCTCAGGTACAGGGAAATCTGTCTTGCTTCGTACCATTCTTGGCCTGAACCAGCAGGAATCAGGAAATATTTTCATTATGGGCGTGAATATGAACACCGCCTCTGAAAGCCAAAAGGCAGAAATCCGCCGCCAGTGGGGAGTTCTTTTTCAGGATGGAGCACTCTTTTCCTCCCTTTCCGTTGGTGAAAATATTCAGTTTCCCCTACGCGAATTTACATCGCTTTCAAAAGCGCGCATGATGGCCATTGCCCGCCTGAAAATAGCGTTTGTAGGACTACCCGCTTTTGCGTATGATAAATTTCCGGGCGAACTTTCCGGGGGTATGAAAAAACGGGCAGGCCTTGCCCGCGCCCTTGCCCTTGACCCAGCCATTCTTTTACTGGATGAGCCGACGGCAGGCCTTGATCCGCTGGGGGCGGCGGCCTTTGACCAACTTATTTTAACCCTGCGGGACACAATGGGATTAACGGTTTGCATGGTAACGCACGACCTTGACTCGCTCAATGCCATCTGCGACCGTGTGGCTGTGCTGGCTGAAAAACGAATCTACGCCATAGACAGCATTCCCAATTTGCTCAAGATTGACCACGCCTGGATTCAGGAGTATTTTTCCGGGCCACGCGGGCGGGCCGCTGGCATTGGCACAACACCCCAAAGCAAGAAACCTGTATCAACCTAATATAATTGGTGTTCACACAAACTGCTAACCCCTTTGCGGGTGGAATTGGGGGACATGAAACCTCCCCAAAAAATTGTTACCCGATGTAATCAGCGTTTCCCTAACCGTTACTCAGCACCAGGAACATACCCATGGAAATTCGCGCCAATTATATTCTTGTAGGCTGTTTTGCCTTGGCATCACTTCTCGGAATTTTACTTTTCACCTGGTGGGTTGCCAAGGACGATGGCGATATAGCCACTTCTATATACGATATTTCATTTAACGAGAGTGTCGCCGGACTTTCAGTAAATAACGACGTACTTTTCAGCGGCATCCGCGTTGGCACTGTTACGCAGATTAAAATAAGTGAAACAGAGCCGGGAGCCGTGCGAGTACGCATTGCCATTGCAGCCGACACACCCGTGCGGGCCAATTCGGAGGCAAAGCTGGAAGTACGCGGATTAACAGGAGTTTCCGTTATTGCCGTTTCGGGCGGAACCAAAGAAAGTCCCCTCAACAGACCGGCACCCAACAAAATTGGTACTATTTTATATCGCGCTTCCCCCTTTGCCTCTGTGCTGGAGCGCTTTCCCGATACCATATCAGCCGCCAACGAAACTCTAAGCCGGTTAAACGCCATGCTATCGGATGAAAATCAGCAAGCCTTTTCCGTAGCCATACAGTCTTTTTCTGCCCTGAGCACAACCCTTGCCAGCCGGGCTCAATCCTTGGATTCGATCCTGGCACACTCGGAAAGTACAATAAAGCATGTAGATTCCATGGCGGCAGCGGCAGATTCTTTTTTGAATACCGAGCTCAAAAGTGGTGGGGCAAATGTTGCCTCGGCCGTACGGCGTTTTGATGATATGCTCCGCACCATGGAACCGGGATTAAAACAATTCTCCAAGGAAGGGCTTACAGATATGCGTATGCTTATGGTTGAAGCCCGCAACCTTATGCATGTCTTAACCCGCATTGGACAAAAGCTTGAAAGCGATCCCAGGCGATTTTTCCTTGGCGATTCAGTACAGGAGTACCGACCCCGATGAATACCTTCTTTTCCCGCCCCCTACACTGTGTATCTTTTTCCCTGCCAGCGCTCCTGCTCACACTGCTCATGCTGCTGACCGCATCCGTCACCGGCTGTTCCGTGCTTGATCCAGGGCCCGCCCCAAGCCTGCTACAACTTAATCCGACCATGCCCGCTCCCCTTGCGGCTGCGCCTCTACACAAAGGCCAGATGGTTGTTGCCATGCCCGTTGCCGGGCGCGATCTGGATACGGATGGCATCGCCCTGATTTTTCAAGGGCGGGAAGTGCGCTATCTTGCAGGGAGCCGCTGGGCGAATAGCGTTCCGCAACTTTTGCAGCGCAACATAATTGATGCGCTCACCTCCAGCAATGCCTTTTCCGGTGTTAGCGGAGAAAGCGCCGGTATTGCTGCAACAATGAAGCTACTGTCTGAGGTGCGCCGTTTTAACCTGCGCTACGCCGACAGCACATCTCCTCCTACGGCAGAAGTAGTGTTGGCACTACAAATTTTGGATTTGAATACTGGCCGAATTATAGCGGCAAAAAACCTTCAGGCCAATGTCCCTGCAACGGGAACGGATAACATAGCCCTTGCCACGGCCGCCGAAGTGGCATTGAGCCATATACTCGGAGAAACGGTAACCTGGGTCGCCACAACCACAAAATCAACAGCAAAAAGGCGCTAGGGGAAGGATAGAGAGAAAAAGAGAAATGCTGAAATGAATGAAACGACGAACTCTGTGGCGGTTGCCGTAAGCGGTGGAGCAGATAGCCTTTACACACTGCTGAGTTTACACGAAGCTGGGGTTCCTGTCATGGCAGTGCATGGCATTTTCGGACAGTATCTTGAGCCGTGGCTGGCCGGAAAAGAGCTGGGAGAGCGCGGTAAAGGGCATAATCCCCGAGCGGATGCGGTTTGCCTTGCCCTTGAACACCTGTGTGACAACCTTGGCATTCCCCTGCATTTCATTGATTGTGCTGAAGAATTTCTTGCTACCGTCATTCGGCCATTTGTTGAACTATATGCTAAAGGGCATACCCCCAACCCCTGTTCCCTCTGCAATGCTGAAATCAAGCTTGGCATTTTGAGGGAAAAAGCGCATGCCCTTGGGGCCAGTTACCTTGCCACGGGACACTACGTTCGCCTGCGCCAGACGGAAGGTACAAACGCAGCTCTTTTGCAGGGAATTGATATAAACAAGGATCAAAGCTATTTTTTGGCTCTGGTTCCCTCGCACGCATTGGCCTGCTCTCGCTTTCCTCTGGGAGGCCTCTGTAAAAGCGAGGTCGTGGCAACCCTCGCTCAACGTGGACTCCAGCCCCCACAACCGGATGAAAGCCAGGAAGTCTGCTTTATTCCTCAGGATGAATACCGTACCTTCCTGCCACGCGCCGCCCACCGCTTCGGCATTCCCCTTTCGTCCGGTGGCCCCATGCAGCTTGAGGACGGCACCCGCATTGGCACCCATAAAGGCTTGTGGCAATATACGGAAGGGCAACGCAAAGGTCTTGGCGTTGGCTGGAAGGAGCCCCTTTATGTTCTGGCAAAGGAGTGCGAGGGCAATATACTTCGGCTGGGCCAACGAAACTCCCTGCGCACTGCCGGCTGCGTGGCAGGCGCTGTGAATATTCTTTTACCACCGGCGCAATGGCCTGCTGAATGCTACGTCAAAACTCGCTACCGGGAGCAGCCCAAACGGGCAACCGTTGTTTTACATCATTTTCCGCCTTGTGATTCGTTAACAAAACTGCATGTAAGCTTTGCGGAGAATGATGCGGCGATAGCGGCGGGGCAGGTGGCTGCCGTTTATATACCTGTTGTGGGAGAATATGAGTCCGACGGTCGCCCGGTCTTGCAACTGGTGGCTGGCGGTATTATTGAACAGCTCATTCACCCTGAGCAGGAAACGGAATGAAGGAGAATATATGCTTATCCGTATGATCCACCCGGCTGCGGGAGTAGGGTTGCTCATAAATGCTTTTCTTGTGGGAATGCTTACCTGGCTGCTGTCTCAGCCGGAACTGCTGCTTTTGCCTGCCGATGAAGCCGCAGTTTTTGCCGTGATACAATCTTTTCTGCCTATTCTCGTAGGCTGCGTGCTGGCGCAAGCCGTTGCTCTTGCTCTGATAGTCAACGGACAGCGCGTGGGACTTATGCTCGCCTGTGCCGCCGGATTTTTTTTATGTCCAGCCTCTCTTATATATCTTACGGGTTGTTTTTTCAGCTACTGGGCTGTAAAGTCTGCGGATTTTGAAAGAGCAGCCTCAGATTTTTCTGATGCTGAAGCCGTCTTTCCTTCAGCCAACACAAAAAAATATTCCCTGGCCAGTTGCCCTTTATGCATCTTCAGTCTTGGGATGTGGTTTACGGGAATGACTTCCCTTGCAGGTTTATTCCTTGGCGTGGGCTGCGTTATCCTCTATCTGGCATACAACGCCCACCGTAATCCTGCTCTTACCCTGCACCCTTCCCATATGACCATTGTCCCCTCCGTGCTCAGCCCCCGGCTGCACGTGGCTTACGCTAAAATCACCAAAGCTACCCTTATCGAGAAGCAATGCATTCTCTTTACTGTTGAAACGCCCCAGGGCCTTCGAAATTTACGCTGGCCCATTCTGACGGTGGAAGAAACCCGCCGCAGGGAAGCCTTTGAAAAATTAACGGTAGCACTAACAAAATTCCACGTTCCACTTTCGTAAAAATATGTCCACTGCCGCGCATATTACGCTGGGCATACAGGGAGAAGAAGCCGCATTAGCCCTGTTGACTCGACAGGGCGCCCGCCTTCTTGCCCGAAACTGGCGCCCCCAAGGCAAGCGGGCGGGCATTGAGTTGGATATGGTGGTAAAAGAAAGGGATACCCTCGTTTTTGTCGAAGTAAAGACCCGTTCCTTTTCTTCTGGTTCTGAAGTATATATTCCTATCCACACGGCATTTACACCGCAAAAGCAAAAAAAACTGTTATGCGCGGCACAGCTTTATTTGACAGAGTGTAATATGTGGGCCGCTCCCTGCCGCTTCGATCTTATTTGTGTTGCCTGCGGCCCCAAAGGGCCGGAGCATATGACGCTGGAGCATCATAAAAATGTTATCGAACTTGGGCAAACTTTGGATAGTCGCCACTCCTCTTGGCAACCCTGGTGATCTTTCGCCGCGTGCGCGAGACGTTCTCACAAGCGCACATATTATATTGGCAGAAGACACCCGCAGAGCCGGGCAGCTTCTTTCTCGCTGCACTATCACAGCGCAGGGTTTTCTCAGTTTTCACGATCACAATGAAGAAGCCCGCCTGCCCCAGGTGCTGGACATGCTCATGCAAGGCAAGGAACTGGCGCTTATCTCAGATGCAGGCACCCCTTTGCTGTCAGATCCGGGCTACCGCCTTGTACGGGCATGCCGGGCTGCGGGCATTGCCGTTGCTCCCTTGCCAGGGCCATCCGCACCCATAGCGGCCTTAAGCGCTTCTGGTCTGCCGCCACAACCCTTTATCTTCCTTGGCTTTCCCCCCAGGAAACGATCCGACCAGGAAGCTTTTTTTAATCCATATAAGCTCCTCCCGGCAACACTGATTTTTTTTGAGCGCAAAGACAGGATTATCCCCACTCTGTCACTGGTTCACTCCCTCCTGGGAAAGCGTGAAGCCTGCATTGCGCGTGAGCTGACAAAAACATACGAAGAATTTATTCTTTTCGCCCTTGCCGACTATGCAAAGCTTCCTGAAAACTTGCTTGGCGAGATCACTGTTCTTATCGGCCCACCCTGCGAAGAATCTCGCTCACCAGACAGTGTTGTACATGCTCTCATTGAGGAGGAATCAGCACTCGGTGGCAAGCCAAAAGAAGTTGCGCGGCGCGTACAGGAGCGGGCTATCGGCTGGAGTAGTAAAGAAATATACCTCCTCATGCAAACAGCACATCAATAAAATGCGTTCTATGCAACCTCTCACGCACCGCTTGAGCGCACTAACCCTTACGCGATGCTTCCTACGCACCTATTTTATTCTGGCTGCGTACAACCCCCGGGGCTTACAAAATATTGGGCTCATCCATGCGCTGGAGCCGGGGCTTGCCGCTCTCTACGGGCAAGGCCCGGCGCTGAAAGCAGCCCGCAAGCGCTACATGCGGCACTACAACTGTCATCCTTTTTGGACACCCATGCTTGTGGGTGTTTTTCTGCATTTAGAAACTGCTATTGCCGCCGGAAAGCTGCCAGCCCAGGTTATTACCCATCTCAAGGATTCCCTGAGCAATGCCGTTTCCGCCATTGGAGATTCCTTTTTCAGCGGTAGTTTTTTTGTCACCTGGGCCTTTGTCTGCTCTGCGCTCTGCGTCACGAGTCTTACCAAAGCGGCCATTCTTGTTACGCTCACCTGCCTCGTACTGCTTCAGCTTTTTAAAGTAACCTTTTTCATAATCGGGCTCACCCAAGGGCTTGCTGTCCTCAACGCTCTGCGGCACAGCAATTTCATAGGCTGGGGTGATAAGCTGAAGTGTGCCAACGCCCTTTTGTGTGTCTGCTTTTTTTTGTACGCCATGCCCCTCGCCACCACTTCCCAATGGGCAACAGCAACTCTTACCCTCCCCCTGGCTGCCTGGCTCGTGGGGAAGCGACATGTTTCACGCATACTCCTTGTAGCAGCGGTCGTCGCTGTAGGAATGATAATCTGAGGCCATTGCACAATGGCCTCATTTCGTCTTAGAATTGCTCTAACTTTGAAAGAAGGTAAAAGTTCCCATGACAAAAACACTTCCCAACAAAGCTGGTTTCGCATTCATGCTTTTTTTATTTCTCATGGGAACAACATACTTCATCGGTGTACCAATATGGGAAATGTATAAGGCAAGCCAGATCAAAAACGCCCTTACCTCTTTTCAAATAACCCCAGCGGATGTCATTGTGGACATGAATGCCAATGTTGTAGTCATTCTGGGTATACAGACAAAAAAGGAACATGGCCCTGAGGCAACACAAATAAACATCGGTCAATTCGTATTCCAGGGCTCCCCAGATCTATTGATTGCGCATATGCCCGCTCTCTACACAAACGTCACAGCGTACCCCGGAATATTAAATTGCGATAGAATCGTTCTGGGCATAACCGAAAACACGGCCGCCATAGCAGCGACAAACCTCACCCTCAATCTGAACGGACTGAAAGAAGGCACTGCCGCCTGTTCCGCCGTGCGCGTGCTTGCCACAGGCATTCCATTCCCCACGCAACAAGGACAAACTTCGGAAGCCCTCCGCCAAACCAAGGGCACCTTGGCAATTACCAGATCCATTACCTCCGCAGAAGCCACAGCCACACCCGTCCTCTGGACAACTCTCCAAGAAAATCTGTCTATACTGTCACAGGCTTGCGCACAGGCCCCCCGCTAAAACAAGGCATACTTGAGGCCACACAATTAGAGGCCATTGCGCAATGGCTTCAAGTCTGTATGCGGAAATCATTGAGGCCACACAATTAGAGGCCATTGCGCAATGGCTTCAAGGAGGGAGAGAAGTTGCCTCTCAGCGGCGGGGATGTTCTTTGCGCCAGTTGCGTGGCGGCTCAGGATTTTCTTCTTGCCATAAGCCACGCCTTGCTTTGCGGGCACCCGCTTCAAGGGCAAGCCAGTCCTTACATTGGGGGGTTATACAATGCCGTTTATATACCCAGGCATGTCCGGCCCGAATAAGTTCCGCATTGAGAATACGCCCATCCGGCAGCGTCACAATAGCCACAGTACGTTGGTAGGAATCTGTATCCATCACAGTAAGTTCCAGGTCACGGTTACGGGTTAGCGCTGCGGAAAAAATTTGTGCTGCTTCGCCGCCGGATTGGTGCAGCTCTGGACTATCTACCCCATATACACGTACTCTGTAAGATGAGCCGTCCGTTGCCACAAAGGACAGAGTATCACCATCTGCAACAGAAATGGCTCTACCGGTGAGTTTGCTGCCCTTGGCCGCAGTCCGATATTTTTGCGAAGTATCGGGTATAGCAGAAGCTTGACCTGGACTTCTTGAAGGAGCAGACGTTGCGTCTGCAGTGGGGAAAGATGCTGACTTTGCAGAGGAAGCTGGATTGGGAATCTCTTGAGATATGGAGTCTGGGCGACGTGCGGGGCGGGAATCTGGTGCGCCCCTTTGCTGTGATAACTCTTGGGGAAGTGAGCTATGGGGTGGCGCGATTTGCCCTACCGATGTGGAGGGGGAGTTTTTACGTTCCAGAAAATAGTTGCCTACCATTAACACAGCAACAAGGAAAAGAACTACCGGAGCAGTTCGTGCGTTGAGTCGTGAAAGAAGCAGACGGATTATCTGGTTAAGGCTCATAGGATCAAACAAATTAAAAAAGTTTAGAATAAGGGGGCCAAGGTCTGAAGGAGGGAACCCCAGGAATTCAATCCTCAGGTTCCCTCCTCCAGTCTTTCCATAAAATATCCAGGCTACTTCATAATTGAAATACCCTACCTATTTACAATAAAACACCGGGCGCGAGGTAATCACCACTTTTGCCACCTGTTTTTTTCACAAGGCGGCAATTGGTGATAACCAAATCTTTTTGGACAGCCTTGCACATATCATAAATAGTAAGGGCTGCGCCCTGTGCCGCAACAAGTGCTTCCATTTCAACGCCAGTGCGGGCAGATGTACGGGCTTCGGTTTCAATGTGGACAGCACTGGCAGATTCATCCACCTGAAACCGCACATCAAGATAATCAAGAGCGAGGGGGTGACAAAGAGGGATAAGCTCGGATGTACGTTTACCGGCCATGATGCCTGCCAGCTTGGCCGTGGTAAGGACATCCCCCTTGGGCAAAGCCTGCTGCTTCAGCAGTGCAAGAGTTTGCGGCGACATAACAACGGAGCATTGAGCAATGGCAATGCGCCGGGTTTCCGCTTTAGCCCCCACATCTACCATAGTAACGGAGCCATCTTCTGTCAGATGCGAGAATTGAGCCTGTTCCGGCTGTGCTGGAGCAGGCATTAATCTATCCCCATGGCCTTGCCGACCTTTTTAATAATTTTCTTGGCTTTAGCAAGAGGCTTGTCTTCCTCAAGATCGGCAAATTCACGCAGAAGCTCTTCTTGGCGTGAGCTTAGGCGCGTTGGCGTCATAACCCGCACCTCAATCAAAAGATCGCCGCTTTCGTTGCGTCCCGGAACAGGCAGCCCCTTGCCGGCAATGCGGAATATTTCGCCGTTTTGCGTTCCCTTCGGAATATCAACAGTAATGGGCTCATCCAAAGTGGGTACGTCCACCTTTGCGCCAAGAGCAGCCTGCACAAAGGTAATCTGCTGTGCAACAAGGAGATTTTGCCCATCACGCTCAAAGGTGTTATCGTCTTCAACGTTGATGACAACATATAAATCCCCGTTGGGGCCACCATTCAGACCACCCTCCCCTTCTCCGCGTAAACGCAAGCGATTGCCTGTGTCTACCCCGGCAGGTACGCGCACGGAAAGCTCCCGTACTTCCTGGCTGATGCCCTGCCCCCGGCAAGCCGGACAGGGCTGCGAAATAGTAGTACCTTGCCCCTGACAGGCGGCACAGGGAGCGCTTACCTGAAAAAAGCCCTGACTATGACGAATTTGCCCGGCACCACCACAGTGACGGCACTGTTCCGTTTTTGCTCCCGGAGCAGCGCGGCTTCCTTTGCATTCCTTGCAAACGGCCATGCGGGGAATTTTGATATCTATATTGGCGCCTTTGGCGGCCTGGCGAAAGGAAATATTCAGGTTATAGCGTAAATCTGAACCTTGCTGAGGCCGGTTTGGGTTACGCCCGCGCCCGCCCATGCTGAAGCCAAAGAGGTCGCCAAAGACATCTCCAAAATGCGAGAAAATATCTTCTGTAGAGGAGAAACCACCTTGCCCATTTCCCACTCCAGCGTGCCCGAACCTGTCGTAACGAGCTCGCTTGTCCGGGTCGCGCAGAATATCATAGGCTTCTGCAGCTTCCTTAAAGTTAGCTTCTGCCGCAGCATCGCCCGGATTTCTATCCGGGTGATACTGCATTGCCAGCTTACGGTATGCCTTCTTGATCTCATCCTCTGGGGCCGTTTTTGCAACGCCCAGAATTTCATAATAGTCGCGTGCCATGGGTTATTAATCAGCTTTTGAGGTATCTATGGGTTTATTGGGATCCGGCGCAACAAAGTAAGACAAGTCGTCCGGCAGAACTTTGCCCGCTGCAATTTCACGCAAGGCGGTAACAACTTCCTTATTGCGGGAATCTACAAGCGCTGGATATCCTTCACGATATTGATGAACGCGCTTAATCGCCATTTGAACAAGTAAAAAACGATTATTGACACGTTCTTGACAATCTTCAACAGTAATACGGGCCATGAAAGGGCTCCTTAACTATGCTTGCGCGAGGGGTGGATAGAGCGAAGTAACGAAGACGGAGACTTGTCCGCCGAAACACAATTCGCTACACGAGTCTACATTGATGAGGAAAGATTCAAATTATATGCGCAACAAATGAAAAAGTCAAGACCATAACCGCTCAATGCGACTATTCTCAGCTATTAATATACGCCAGGGCCTGGGAAAGTAAGGAGGCAACATGCTCATCCGTAATGGAATAATACACAACCTTGCCCGAACGCTCAAAGGATACCAGCCTGAGCTGCCGAAGAATTTTAAGATGGTGCGATATAGCCGGGGTACTCATTTCCAGCAGTGCGCTTACGTCGCACACACACATTTTTGCTGCAAGAAGCGCATGAATGATTTTTAAACGAGTCGGGTCGCTGAGGCATTTGAACAGCTCCGCCATATCTGCAAGAGAATGTGCGGCGGGAAGGCCTGCCCGCACTTCATCCACCACAGTCTGGTGAATTACTGTACAGGCGCAAAGGGGAGGCAAGGCAGTATTGCTATTCATGGCGCAGCTCCAGATTCAAGCGATAGCGAACAAATAGCACATCGTTTTAAAATAAACAAATAAGCACTCGTTGACTTGATATCCAAGAATGTGTACTTTCTCGGTGGCACATGAATTTTCAAGCTCTTGGCGGCCTTTTTGTGTACCCCCAAAGTCAGACTTATTTTTGCATGGAGAAACTTGTGAAAGAGTTACGAACAGATACAACATCGTTAAACACGCCTTCTGGCTCCCATATCTCCTCAAACAATTCCTGCAGCGCAGAGCAGTGCTGCGGCTCATGCCCTGCCGGGAGTAGTGCCAGCACCCTTGGCATGTCACTCTCTCCAGAACAGCGCACCGAGCAAATTGTTGCGCCGGATGTTGCAAAGCTGATCAGGCAGGCGACTGGCAAAGTTGTGTATACCATTCAGAACATGTGTTGCCCCATGGAGGAGGCGCTTATCCGCAAAAAATTGACGGGTATGCCCGGAGTGGAGGCTCTGGAATTCAATGTCATGCAGCGTATGCTCACAGTACATCACTCGCTGGATTCCTTGGAATCTCTTGAAAAAGCACTTGCTTCCATTGGTATGCAGGCCACACCATTTTTTACGAACAAGGAAACTTCATCTCCCAAGCCGGATTTTACACCACCCTCCATCAACTGGCTACGCCTTATTTTGGCTGGGGTTGTTGCACTGACGGCTGAAATAATTGACCTGGTTTATGGGGATACCTGGGTAATTCTTATCGTCGCCCTTGCTGCCATTGCACTTGGGGGTATCTCTACCTACAAAAAGGGATGGGTTGCCCTGAGAAATTTCAATCTGAACATGAATGCCCTGATGTCTTTGGCAGTCACGGGCGCGCTGTGCATAGGCCACTGGCCGGAGGCGGCAATGGTTATGGTGCTCTTCACCCTGGCCGAGGCCATTGAGGCCCGGGCATTGGACAGGGCCCGGAACGCCATTCGCGGATTAATGGCGCTGACGCCGGACAAAGCCACAGTGCAGCAAGCAGACGGAAGCTGGCTGGATACCGATGCCCGCACGGTCGCTGTGGAAAGCCGCGTCCGCGTAAAACCGGGTGAAAGAATAGCGCTGGACGGTGAAATAGTGGAAGGTCGTTCGGCTATTAATCAGGCCCCTGTGACTGGCGAGAGCCTGCCGGTGGAAAAAGCAGAGGGTGATTCTATTTTTGCAGGCACCATCAATACATCCGGCTCCTTTATATATCGAGTTACGGCTGAAGCAAAGAACTCTACCCTTGCCCGCATCATCCACGCAGTGGAGCAGGCTCAGGGCAGCCGTTCTCCCACTCAGCGTTTTGTAGATAAATTTGCCAAATATTACACACCGGCTATTTTTGCTCTGGCCTTGGCAATCGCCGTGGTTCCCCCTCTTGCCTCTACCGGGCTTTGGGTAGAGTGGATTTACCGGGCGCTGGTTGTTCTTGTCATTGCCTGCCCCTGTGCCCTGGTTATATCCACGCCTGTGAGCATAGTAAGCGGCTTGGCGGCTGCGGCCAAGAAGGGCATTCTTATTAAAGGAGGAGTATATCTGGAAGAAGGGCGCAAGCTGCGCTGGTTGGCTCTGGATAAAACAGGCACCCTTACCCACGGCAGACCAGTGCAAACAGATGCCATTACCTGGAATAATAACGAGGCTTCAACAACAGCATCACTGGCGGCAAGCCTTGCAGCCCGCTCCGATCATCCCGTCTCAAAGGCTCTGAGCATCGCCGCAGCAGCCGAGAGTGTGCCGCTGCGGGATGTACGCGAATTTGCCGCGCTGCCGGGGCAAGGTATTCAGGGCACCATTGACTCCAAGCAATATTTTCTTGTCAACCACTCGATGGTAAAGGCATTGCAATGCAGCTCTCCCGAAATGGAGAAAACCCTGCACGCACTTGAAATGCAAGGTAAAAGTGTTGTTATGCTTATGGATAGCAGCGCTGTACTGGGCATTTTCGCTGTTGCCGATACGGTGAAGGAAAGTAGCCGCATAGCCATTACGGAGCTTCACAGTCTGGGCGTTAAAACACTTATGCTCACGGGCGATAACCCTTATACCGCGCAAACCATTGCCACACAGGTGGGCATAGACCGTGCTTGTGGCGGACTTTTGCCGGAGGGCAAGCTACAGGAAATTGAGAATCTTTTGTCTCCCAACGGTAAAGTTGGTATGGTAGGTGACGGCATTAATGATGCTCCCGCTCTGGCGCGGGCCGACATTGGCTTTGCCATGGGCGTAGCAGGAACGGATACTGCCATTGAAACAGCCGACGTGGCGCTTATGGATGATGATTTGCGTAAAATACCAACATTTATCCGCCTTTCGCAAGCCACAGCAGCCATTTTACGCCAAAACATCATGCTGGCCCTTGGTGTAAAAACAATTTTTCTCGCTCTCACCTTTACCGGACATGGCACCATGTGGATGGCTGTTTTTGCAGATATGGGAACAAGCCTGCTGGTTGTCTTTAATGGGTTGCGATTGCTACGGAAATAATTTATGGGACTGGGCATGAGGAACTATCGGGGGAGGGGAGTAACTCACTTTGAAAACCCCTCATTGTTTCAGTACGATACAAACCAAGGAACATATTCTCATGAATATACCTGTCCCCGTTCTTTCCATCGGCCTGCTGCTCTGCTCCAACCTCTTCATGACTGCGGCGTGGTACGGGCATTTGAAATACCCCACAACCTCCCTTTGGCGCGTTGTGCTAATCAGTTGGGGGATCGCTTTTTTTGAGTACTGCCTGCAAGTTCCAGCAAACAGATACGGCTTTGGCTACTTCAATGCAGCGGAATTAAAAACTATTCAGGAGATACTTTCACTCAGCGTTTTTATGGTTTTTGCCGTTTTTTATCTCGGGGAACCACTCAAGTGGAACTATGTGCTTGGCTTTGCCATGATTATTGCTGCCGCGTTCGTTATTTTTCACGAATGGTAAAGACGCATCAACTGCGAGAGAGGGTGCGGAGGCTGGGGAGGCCGCCTCAAAAGAACCAATTCAACCACTGCTTCCCCGCGACTGTTTCCAAATAAAAAATTTCGCGCCAAAGACAAGAAAAACTGCCCCTTTGGCGAAGGCAATGTGCCCTGATGGTACTCAACAGAAATAAAAAGTCTTTCTGGCGCAGGCAGAGGGCAAAAAGACCGTAGTGTCAACAGGCCCTAAACTATTCTACCATTACATTGATTAATCAGGCGCTATAACATTTCAGCGAGGTACCCGCATGTCCGTTCTCACAGGTGCTCTTATTCTTGCTGCGGGTAAAGGCACCCGCATGTATTCTGATATCCCCAAGGTTTTACAGCGCATTCTGGATGAACCCATGCTGCGGTATGTTTATGATGCGGTTGTTCCTGTCTGCCCTCAGCACACCTGGACTGTGGTGGGACACAAAGCTGAAATGGTGCAAAAAACCTTTCCAGCACACGCGCCCCACTGCATTGTTCAAGAGCAACAGTTAGGAACAGGCCATGCCCTTCAGGTTGCCTGGCCTTCCCTTGCGCAGGGAGGTATCACCCATCTGCTGGTTATCAATGGAGATACGCCCCTTTTATCAGAAGCTGCTATCCGTAAATTTCTTGCAGCTTCTCTTGCAGCGGAGGCAGATCTTGCTTTTATTACCCTTACGCTGGATGATCCGGCAGCTTTTGGGCGTGTTCTTCGTCGTAATTCTGAAAAAGATGCAGACGTACTCGCCATCATTGAAGCGAAAGATTATGATATTTCCTTACATGGCGAAGAGCCGCGTGAAATTAATGCAGGCATTTATTGTCTGCGAATGGCGGCTGTGGAGAAGCTTTTACCACGCTTGCAAAATACCAATAAAAGCGGTGAATTTTACATTACTGATCTGGTAGGCCTGGCTGTGAAGGATTCTTTGCGCGTTTTGGGCTATAATTGCGGCAACGACCCTCAACTGCTGGGCATTAACAATCCGGCAGAGCTTGTACGTTCTGAAGAGCTTATCCGCACTCGCATTGTCAACGAATTCCTGAATGCAGGTGTCATTATCCATGCGCCCCATATGGTACGCATAGGCCCGGATGTAACCATTGAGCCTGGTGTCAGCATTACAGGGCCTACCGAAGTATATGGAAAAACAACAATTGAGCGAGGCTGCGTCATTGCCTCGCACTGTCGTCTGCACACCGTAACCATGCAGGCAAATGCTGTTATGCATTCTTTTACCCATGCAGAAACAGCGGGCATAGGGCCTCGCTGCATTGTGGGCCCTTATGCCCGCCTGCGCCCAGGAGCCGTTCTTGATGAAGAAGCTCACGTCGGAAATTTTGTGGAGATCAAAAAATCCCACCTCGCCAAAGGGGCCAAGGCCAATCACCTGAGCTACATCGGTGATGCCGAGGTCGGCGCCAGGGTAAATATTGGGGCCGGCACCATTACCTGCAATTACGACGGCATACATAAGCACACAACGCACATTGGGGAAGGGGCCTTCATCGGATCAAACACAGCCTTGGTGGCCCCCGTGACCATAGGAAGTAATGCGCTGGTGGGGGCAGGCTCCGTTATAACCACAGATGTTCCAGAGCGTAACCTGGCCTTGGCCAGAAGCAGACAGGTTAATATTTTACGACGGAAGTAATAACTGAAATATCTGAAAATACGATTGGGCTGCGTAATTATTTTTTGGGGAAGCTCCGCTTCCCCAAACCCCATCGGCAAAGGGGGTGACCCCCTTTGCAAACCCCATTCCGAGGCTATTGCACAATGGCTTCTGGCACCTGCTGTGCAATCGCCAGAGATTGTTGCATTGTGCAACGATCTCATTCCAGGGTTTCGAAGGTTTCTACATAGTTACAGGCCATTGGCATTTCAAGAGTCAATCGACCCTGGCAGACTTCTTATTGCGGATTAGGAGGGTGGGGGTTTGGGGGAGGGAACCTAAAGGGGATCATACCCTTTAGGTTACCACCCCAAAAATTATTACTCAAACAACACACAAAATACAACAA
>JAVBJS010000136.1:0-9366 GCA_031546885.1 Desulfovibrio sp. | reverse complement strand
TGAGGTTGCAAGGCAAATTAAAGAAATGTCACCAACAACAAAGATCATTTTGGTTTCTGGCTATATTCAACAGTTTTCTGCAGATGAAATTTTAGATATAGGCTTTGCTGCATACGTTGAAAAACCGTTTTCATCAACAGAATTACTGCAAAAGATTCTGGATGTGCTGAATATAGAGCAAGACACAATTATAGAGCAGAGCAAGCCCAATTTTCCTCATGCCTCTGTCCTCGTGGTTGAAGACAACCTGATCAATCAATCAATAGCGGAGTGCATGCTTGAGGAGCTCGGCATTACACCAATCTTTGCTAACAACGGACAAGAGGCTCTTAAGCTCCTTGATGAGCAGAATTTCGACTTGATATTGATGGATTTACTTATGCCGGTCATGGACGGACATACGGCTACGCAATACATTCGGGCAAGTGATAAGCCATACAAAGATATACCTATTATTGCCATGACAGCCAATGTTGTTGTTGAGGAAATTAAGGCTTGCATGGATGAGGGAATGAACGCTCATATTGGCAAACCTGTTGACTTTAACAATCTCACCAGTCAATTGAGCAAATGGCTGCCGGCACAGGATGAAACAGTGATATAGCTGGCCTCGGTAGGTGAGACAATTTCGCAGTCCAAATAAGATGGAATCGGTTATGGCACGCTTGGCACGGGTGGTAGTTCCCCTTAATTCCACACCACATAACGCAACGCGGAAACACACGGCTTTTATCCGAAAGCTGGAGTCTGTAAGCAAACGCACGCTGATGCCAGGAAAATCTGGCCCAAAAGGCAAAAAGCCCAAAAGTGAAAAAGGGGAATTCTGAGAACTTAGGGCATTAGATATGCTGTCCCCAGAATTCAGAATTCAGAATTCCCAGAATTCGCCTATGTGTAAATTTCTAACCGCGCTTCATACCGTCGATCAATCTGCCAAGGGCCTGAGCCTGAGCCGCCAATTCTGAAACGGCTTTTGACGATTCGCGCATGGCTCTGGCGGTTTGGACTGCAATCTCATTGATATGCCCGATGGAACGGTTAATCTCTTCACTGGTGGCCGACTGCTGCTCACCCGCCGCCGCAATGGCCCGCACCTGATCCGCCGTGTGATCCACCATGACCACTATTTCTCCAAGGGCCTCACCGGATTTGTTAGATTGCTCCGTAGCGATATCGATAAGCCCGACCGCTCGTTCCACCTGACTGATGCTTTCTTTCACGCTCTGCTGAATGGATTGAATGGCCTTGCCTACGTCTGTAGTCGAGGTCATAGTTTTTTCCGCCAACTTGCGCACTTCGTCGGCAACGACTGCAAAACCGCGACCGGCATCACCGGCACGAGCCGCTTCAATAGCGGCATTGAGAGCCAGCAGATTCGTCTGGTCGGCTATGTCTGAAATCACACCCATAATGGTAGAAATGGACTGAGCCTGTTCCGCAAGCTTGCTCATGTCATCTTTGAGCGCCAACGATACGGCTTGCACGTTGCGGATGCCAACTACAGCCCCCTGCACGATTTTTGCTCCGCTGTCAGCTTTGCTGCGGGCATTTCCGGACATTTCCGAAGCGGTAGATGCGCTACGGGCAACTTCCATCACGGTGCTGTTCATTTCTTCCATGGCTGTGGCTGTTTCACTCACGCGGGCGGCCTGTTCGGACGAACCACGCTCAGATTGCTCGATCTGCGCCGAAAGCTCTGCAGAGGCGGCTGAAATGATGTTGACCACATCTTCAAGCTGCCCGGCAGCAGTCAGCATACCTTCACGCTTAGCGCCTTCCGCAGCCAGACGGGCGGCTTCAGCCTGACGCATAGCCTCTTCAGCCTTGGCCGTGTGAGCGTGAGCTTCAGCGCTCAAGGCTTCGGCCTTGCTGATATGCTCCAGGAGTGAAGTGATCATTTCTTTCAAAGATTTTGCCAATTCACGCATTTCGCCGCCAAACTGTTCGTCATGAATGATGACACGTAAGTTGCCGTTGGCAACTTCTTGGGCTATTTGAACTAAAACGCCTACAGGCTTGACTCCGGAACGTACCACAAAAAAGACGACCATAAGTGCTACCAGCAAGGTTGCAATGCTGATGCCGAGGGTCATTCTGCTAATTTCTGTGGCAGGGGCAAGAACCTCGTCAACGGGCGCGGCAACCACAAAGTACCACGTTTGCCCGGTAAGCTCAAAATGAATAGGGAAGTAATAGAAAAAGTGGCTACGCCCAGAGACCATGCTGTTACCAACAAACGGCTTGCCATCACGCATACTCTGGCGCAAAGCGTCTGGCATGGTTACCCGCCCCAGATCAAACTGATTTCTGCCGACCAACGCAAGGTCTTTGTCCGCCACAATAGTGCCGTCTTGCGTTAGTATCGTACAAAATCCCGTTTTATAGACCTGAAGTGCGCTGACATCTTTGACCACTTTGTCCAGTGAAAGGTCAAGCATAACCACGCCCTTAAAAACGTTGTGTATTTTTACGGGCGAACAAGCCGTGGCAAGAAGCTGCTTTTTATTGCCTTCGCCAAAAAAATACGGTTCGGTCATGTATACTCGATTGCGTTTTTTGGGTTCCGCATAATACTCACCGTCCAAACCCTCCAATACCGACAGCGTAGCTCCCTGCGTGTACACGCTGAATCGCCCTGTGGGGTCATAGCCGGCTTTGCCTGCGTACGCGGCGTCATTGCCGTCAAAAGCATTGGGTTCCCAAGCTATGCCAGCTGATACAAAAGCATCGTTTCCTGTCTCTACACCCTGAAGCAAGCGAATGACCAATTCCCGCGACATGGGCGTGCCATCCCCCAGCGACAGAGACAAAGCATTGGCCAAAGCATGGCTTTCGTCCAATGCTCCTTCAAAAGTAGCTTTAGACTCGTTACCATACTTACCGGCAATTGCGGCCAGCTCACTTTCCGCTAAAGCAGTAATGGCTGTCGAGCTTTTTGATTGAATTTGCCAGGTCAACAAAGCCAAGGCAATGACCAAAGCCGCGCCGATGGGAAGCATGATCTTTGCCGTCATTCGTAAATTATGGTACCAATTCATAAAAATTTCTCGCTATTATATAATATGTTAAATATTTTACATAATTATAATATAAAATATTTTGACATGCAACACATATACATTCACAGAATATCGCTAAATTTGTTTGTGTAATTCTGGGGACATTATATTTGATTATTAACCTTGTGAATTCTGGGGACATTATGAATTCTGGGGACATTATATTTGATTATTAACCTGTTTTTGCAGCCTGTCTCGTGCGACAATAGCGATAATATTCATACTGAACACGAGGGCCAGCAGCACCAGAGCTGTTCCGTATTGCAAGGGCAGCGTTTTTTGAATCTCTGTGCCTGATGTTGCAAGCACATAAATATGGTTAGGCAGGGCCATAACCGGGCTGAAAACGGAATCCACACCCTTTTTAGTAAAAAATACCGTTGCCGTGAACATGATAACTGCTGTTTCACCGGATGCCCGCGCCAGTCCGAGGATGGCTCCTGTCAGCATGCCCGGCAACGCCGAAGGCAATACTACCCGCGCTATCGTCTGGCTTTGTGTAGCTCCCAGCGCGAGCGATGCCTCCCGCAAAACCATAGGCACCTGCCGTAAGGCTTCTTCGGCTGTGCCTATAATTACGGGCAAGGTCAGCACTGCCAGGGTTAGAACACCAGACAGGAGTGATATCCCAAACCCGCAAGCTATCACAAAAAAACTCATACCAAAAAGCCCAAACACAATGGAAGGCACACCAGCCAGATTGTTCACACCAAGACGAATATACCGGGCAAAAGCAGAACGCCCTGCGTATTCATGCAGATAGACTGCTGATGCCACCCCAAGAGGAAAAGATACACCAAGTGCTCCCAAGGAAAGCAGCACCGTGCCCACGATGCAAGGAAAAATTCCGCCTTCGGTCATGGCTTTGCGCGGTGGCTCTGTCAAAAATTCCCAAGACAAGGCTGGCAGTCCGTTCCAGACAAGAAAAAGGCACACGCTGAGCAGCGCCGCAACATTGATAAAGGCTGCAAGTTTAAGAGTTCCAAACATAAGGCCTTCCCATGCCTTGCGCCGTGCGGTGTGAGTTGTTTGCATAGTGTGCCCTACCCTATTGCCTGACGGTTTTTTTCTGTAATGCGCTGCGCAATGACGTTGAAAGCCAAAGTAAAAACAAATAATACCATGGCTATCGCAAACAACGCGTGGTAATGCTCACCCCTAAAAGGAGCCTCGGCCATTTCAGCGGCAATGGCCGCAGGCATTGGCCGGATAGGATCAAAAATAGATGTGGGCAATATACCGGCCCCACCAGCCACCATCAGCACTACCATTGTCTCGCCAATGCTGCGGGACATGCCCAGCATGCAAGCTGTACCTATGCCGGAAAAAGCCGCCGGGATAACCACCTTGGCTGTAGTTTCCCAGCGGGTTGCGCCAAGGGCCAGTGAGGCTTCACGCAGTGACACCGGCACGGCGTACAGCGCGTCTTCAGCCACGGAGCAAATTGTAGGCACACTCATAAAAGCCAGCATCACCCCGGCGTTAAAAAGGTTCAGGCCGGTGTCCAGATCAAGGTAGTCCTGAAGAAACGGGGCAACGATAACCATACCGAAAAATCCAACTACAACCGAGGGCAGTGCAGCCAGCAGCTCGATAAGCGGCTTGCATACCCGCCGCACTGTAGACGGAGCAACTTCAGTGAGCCAAACCGCTGTCATCACACCCAAAGGAATGGCTATGAAAGAAGACACTAAAGTTACGGACAAAGAAGCGACTATCAACGGGAAAATGCCAAATTCCGGCGGGTCTGCCGTAGGATACCAGTTCATGCCCCAAAAGAAATCTTTAACAGGAAGTTCGGCAAATAGCGGCAGACCCTCCATAAAAACAAACAGCATGATAAGTGTAAGAAAAAGCAGAGAGCACCCGGCAATGCCCGCCAGGATGCGGCGAATAATAATTTCCTTGCAGGCAAAGCCGATGTTCATTATAAGCTCCAGCCTACTTTTGCAAAGGGATAAAACCAGCTTCCAAGACAGCTTTCTGACCTTTTTGCGGATCAAGCAGGTACGTGACTAGCTTTTTCACCGCCCCGGCAGGCTCACCATTGGTGAAAATATACAGTTCACGAGCAATGGGCCATTGCTTCGCCAAGGCTGTTGCTGGAGTTGCTTCCACGCCGTCCACGTCAACCTTTTTAAGAGAAGGGTTCAGGTAGCCAAAACCAATGTAGCCGATGGCTCGCTTGTTTTTAGAAACAGCTTGAGCCACAGCTCCGTTGGAGGTTTGCATAAGCGCAGAAGCCGCGACTTTTTCCTTCTTCATGATCATTTCTTCCCAGGTCTCATAGGTGCCGGATGAGGTATCACGGGAAATGACGACAATTTTTTCATCCTTACCGCCCAGCTCTTTCCAATTGGTGATTTTTCCCATGTAAATATCGCGCAATTGTGCAGATGACAGCGCTTTAACCTGGTTTTCAGGATGAACCACCGGAACCAGAGCATCTACCGCAACAGCAGTGCGCACCGGATTCACTCCGCGAGCCTTGCCTTGTTCCACTTCTGTGCTTTTAATGTCCCGTGAGGACATGGCGACTTGACATAATCCTTCATTCAGCGCCTTGATACCGTTACCCGAGCCGCTGCCGGAAATGGCCAGCGATATATCTGGATTAACGGACATAAAAGACTCTCCAGCTTTTTGCATAACTGGGAGAACTGTCGTTGAGCCGGCAATGACCACTTCTTCCGCAGCCACAGCCACAGAAACAAATGACAGCCCGGTAAGCATTCCTAAGGTAAGTAAGAATATGGAGATAACACGTTTCATGCTAAATCACTCCTTGCAGTATTATTAAAGCGGCGATTCATGTGTATACGCCTAACGGCATTAGTGCCGATTGATCAATAATCACCACTTGATGTTACATATGTGTGACAAAATTATGAAATTCGCATGACCTACTTGAGTTCGTTGCACAATACACCGAACTCTGTTTAATCGTCCCTTAAAAAGTCCTTCGAAGGCCCTTAAGAACCAAATGCCAAGAGAAGACATAATTTTATTGAATGATTTCAAAGCAGAAGCTGCTTTGAAATAAAGGCACGCTGCGCTGCTCGCTTGCGAGCACCTGCTGTGCAGTTGCCAGAGGCCATTGTGCAATGGCCTCTACTTGTCACACAACTGTAACAGTTGCTTCATATTTTTGACATTGAAGCTATGCAGAATGACACGAACACGGCATTGCAAGGGCATCTGCTCTGAAACATTCTCCTGGAAAAACTTTTGCGGGAAAACCAATGACCTCACAAACAGTACTAATAGTGGAAGATGAGAGTGATATCCGTGAACTTCTAGCCTTTAATCTCAAGCGCGAGGGGTTTGCCGTACTTGAAGCCGGCGACGGGAATCAAGCTTTGCAGATAGCGGCGGACAAAAAACCGGATATCATTCTGCTGGACATTATGCTTCCCGGCCTGGACGGCCTCGGCGTCAGCAAAGCATTACAGCGGGAGACAAGAACAGCGGCTATTCCTATAATTATGCTTACCGCCAAAAGCGAGGAAGTTGATCGTATTGTTGGCCTTGAGCTGGGTGCTGCGGATTATGTGACAAAACCATTCAGTGTGCGCGAAGTTATTTTACGCATCCGCGCCGTCCTGCGCCGTGCCACCGCGCCTGTTGAGGCTATTTCTCTGCATTGCGGGGCAATAGGCCTGAATACAGCAGCGCATGAGGTACGGGTATATGGTGCGCCGGTAGAGCTTACTATTACGGAGTTCCGTCTCCTGGAAGATTTATTGCGGCACAAAGGTAAAGTACGCAGCCGGGAGCAGCTTTTGGATACTGTCTGGGGCTACAGCTTTGAAGGATACGCCAGAACCGTGGATACCCATGTGCGCCGCCTTCGGAGCAAATTAGGCGATGAAGCGGAGAACTTGGAAACAGTGCGCGGCATTGGCTACCGGGCAAAGGATATGCCATGACAGCCAGTCAAGGCTCATTACGAGCCAAATTGTTTTGGGCCTTGGCCCTGATTACAGCTATTGCGCTAATAGCTCCCACCCTTATTTCTCGCAGTATTCTCTACAAAGATCGCTTGGATCTGGCTGAAAAGCAAACTTTGGCGCGGGCTTCTTTTGTAGCAAGCATGCTGGAGGCCAACCTGACAGAGGAGCAGACACAAAAACTTTTTGATGCCTCCAAAGCGCTTTCTTTTCGCATGACACTCACAGATGCTTCGGGTCAGGTTTTGCGCGATTCTCATATTGGCGCGCAATATCTTCCAGGCCTGGACAATCACGGCGACAGGCCGGAAATTGAAGCTGCCCAAGCCAAAGGAAGCGGCATAGCACTGAGGCATAGCAGCAGCCTGGGTATTGATGCAGTATATGCGGCGGTTGCGCTACAAGGCGGTGGTGTTTTGCGTGTTGCCGTGCCTTTGGCTGATATTCGGCGCGGGTTTGAAACAGAACTTTCTTCTCTTGGTCTTGTTATTTTGGGTGTAGCCGGGCTATGCCTGTTGCTCTCCGCCCTTATTTCCGGGTGGCTGCGCAACGGCATAGACAAAATGGCTGAAATGGTAGCATCCATTTCACAAAATAAAGGGCACCAGCGCCTGCACGAGGTGCCGGGAAAAGAATTTTTGCCTCTCGCCTATGCGGTTAATCATATGGCGGACAGCATTGAAAGTTATATGCGCGATACAAAGGATCAGCAGGGTCAGCTTGAAACTATTCTAGATAGTATGCATGAAGGCGTTCTCGTTTTGGGGCCGGGGGGAAATATACGGAGCTGGAACAACGCGCTGGCCACTTTGTTTCCTTCTGTTGTAAGAGCTACAGGGAAGCCTCTCATTGAAGGACTTCCTGTTCCGGCCCTACAGCGCCATGTGGACATACTGCTTGGCAATGACCATAACAAGCCAGATTCTTTTATTCACAGTACGGCCATACACTTTGAGCTGCCGGCCGGACGTTTTTTGGTGGCCCATATTTCCAGCCCCATCGAACGCACTGACTCTTTGGGGGCGGTCATCGTAGTTTACAACGCTACGGAACTCATGCGCCTGGAAGGAGTACGTCGAGATTTTGTTTCCAATGTATCCCACGAACTGCGCACCCCCCTCACGGCAATTCAGGGATACGCCGAAACGCTTATGCTCTCAGAAGACCTGCCCAGTGAATACCGCAATTTTGCTGGTATAATTCATAAGCACGCCGCCGCGCTTGCCAGAATCATTAACGATCTGCTTGCCCTGGCAAAGATTGAAAACGCACAGGAAGAAATAACGCTCACTCCCACAAATGCTAAAATAGTCATTCACGACGCCATAACCGCCTGCCGAGAACAAGCTGAGGCCAAGGGCATCCACGTTACCATTGCCCTTTCGGACAACACGCCGGGCTTATTCGTTCTCGCCAACGCACCGCTGATAGCGCAAGTTTTTAGAAACTTGCTGGAAAACGCCTGCCGGTATTCACCAGAAAGAGGTGAAGTATCCATATCTGCACGCAATGAAGGAGAAAGAATCTTGTTCACTGTGGCCGACAACGGCCCCGGCATTCCCGAAGACGCTTTACCACGTATTTTTGAACGCTTCTATCAGGTGAAAAAAGAACGCAACAGCGGTACATCAGGCATCGGCCTCGCCCTTTGCAAGCACATTGTAGAACGCCATGGCGGGCGCATATGGGCGGAAAGTCCGTATGCCGACAAGTCCACGGCCATGTTATTTACCCTGATGACTGCCCGAATGGGCCAAACAGCCAAGGCGGAAGAATGACTCCAAGCTGCAAATTAATCACGCAGGGCGTAAACTTTTTTTATGGAGCACATCAGGCTCTCTATGATATTACCATAGAATTCCCTGAAAATTGTGTTACTGCCCTTATTGGGCCTTCCGGCTGCGGCAAAAGCACTTTTTTGCGCTGCCTTAACCGCATGAACGATCTTATTCCCGGAGCGCGCGCACAAGGGAAGATTCTCCTTGATGACAACAATATAAATGATCCCGGAACAGATGTTGTAGCCTTACGTCGCCAAGTGGGTATGGTGTTTCAAAAGCCAAACCCCTTCCCAAAAAGTATTTTTGAGAACGTGGCGTATGGGCTTCGCGTAAACGGTATGAAAAAGGATTCGATCATACGCGACAAGGTGGAAGAATCGTTACGCCGGGCAGCTATTTTTGATGAGGTCAAAGACCGTCTGCATGACTCAGCACTTGGGCTTTCCGGCGGTCAGCAGCAGCGTCTATGCATTGCCAGGGCCCTGGCTGTTGATCCACAAATTCTTCTCATGGATGAACCTGCCAGCGCTTTAGACCCTATTGCCACGCAAAAAATTGAAGAAGGTATCCACGAAT
>JAVBJS010000031.1:0-8940 GCA_031546885.1 Desulfovibrio sp. | reverse complement strand
CAAGAGCAAGGAAAATGTTTTTTTTGCGGAGGGAGTGGACTCTTATGTCCTCGACCCAGAGCAAAAAAGGCATTTGACGCAGCTATTGACCGCGAACATCCTTATTTATGGATAAGTTCTTACCGCAAACGTATAGAGTTCGTTGCACAATGCAACGAACTCTGGCAATTGTGCAATGGCCTCTATATTTGGTATTACTTGTGTGGTTTTTGCATACTCCATATACAATCTCAACACTAAATACACTAAAATATGAATGATCCTTTACTGTCACAAGATAATTTATCTGAGGAGCACCCCTCATCCCTCCAAAAGCACCCCTGGCACATTTTTTATGAGCCAGGGGTACCCCATTCTATCTCCTATCGAAATGAGGCGCTCTTCACCTGGCTGGACGAAGCCGCAACGCAGACTCCGCACAAGACCGCCTGTCAGTTTGTTAACACAAAAATTTCTTACGCCCGCCTGCGCAAAGAAGCGGAGATTATTGCCGCCAACCTGCAAGCGGCAGGCGTTCGCCCCGGCGACAGGGTGGGCATTATGCTCCCCAACCTGCCTCAAACAATATGCACATTCTGGGCTATTCTGAAAGCCGGAGCCACTGTATGCATGATCAACCCGTTGTATATGGAAAAAGAACTCCTGCATCAATTCAACGATGCCAATATACAGCACCTCATCACCATTGATCTGTGCTGGCCAAAGCTTGAAGAACTGCGCAGTCAGCTCCCCGTTACTCACTACTATCTCACCACCATAGCTGACGGCCTGTCTTTTCCCTTAAACTGGGTACAACGAATAAAAACATACAAGGAATCTTCCAAGCGCAAGATTCCCTACGATAACACTACCATCTTTCCTTTTTCTTTCCTGCGCAAAGGGCGGAAGCGCCTCTCTCTGCCCGTGGCAAACCCCAAGGAAACGCCCGCCGTGCTTCAATACACCGGGGGCACAACGGGTATAGCAAAGGGCGCTGTGCTCACGCATTTCAACCTTGGGGCCAATATTCAGCAAACCTCGGCCGTTCTGCACTGCCTCCAAGGAGAAGATCAGGTAATTGTAGGGGTTGTTCCCTTCTTTCATGTCTACGGAATGACAACATGCATGATTCTGCCCACCATCCTGCGGGCCTCCGTTGTCCCCCTTCCCCGCTTTCTTCCTGCGGACTTACTGACTGCCATTCGTAAATACAAGGCTACAGTACTGCCGGGAGCTCCGGCCATCTACATCTCACTGTTGCAGCAGAAAAAAGCAAAAAAAACACCCCTTCCAAGCCTCAAGTTCTGCATTTCCGGCTCCGCTCCCATGCCGGTGGAATGCCTGAAGCAGTTTGAGGCGGAATTTAGCGCCACCCTTATTGAAGGCTATGGACTCTCGGAGGCCTCCCCCATTACGCATCTGAATCCGGCACGCGGCATTCATAAAGCCGGCAGCATTGGCCTGCCCTACCCAGATACCGAGGCCCGTATTGTCGATATGGAGCTTGGCACCATTCCCATGCCCCCAGGAAAGGTGGGTGAATTAATTATTCGTGGCCCGCAAATAATGAAAGAATACTGGAATCGGCCGGACGAAACAGCCAGTACACTGCGTAATGGCTGGCTCTATACCGGTGATATTGCAGTTATGGACGAAGACGGGTATTTCAGTATCGTTGACCGCAAAAAGGACATGATTGTGGTAGGCGGATATAATGTTGCCCCCCGTGAAATAGATGAAGTTTTATACGAGCATCCCCAGGTAAAAGAAGCCGTTGCCGTTGGTGTTCCACATCCGACACGGGGAGAAATCATTAAAGTATACGTCGTGCCGGTGCCCGATGCAACTCTTGATAAAACAGATATTGTCAACTGGTGCCGCCAGCGCCTTGCCAACTACAAATTACCCCGGCAAGTTGAGTTTCGGACGGAACTACCCAAGACTCTGGTGGGAAAAATACTCCGGCGAAAGCTGCGGGAGGAAGAGGTGGACAAAAACCGTTGCGACTTTGAAACACAGGAAGATACGCAATCAATATGAGTAGCCCCCAGCTCCCTTGCGCAGCAGAACATTCTCGTCATCGGCTTGTAATAAATCAGGCATGAGATACACACACGTACAGGATATATATGCAAAGTTTTATTGACTCACCCCTTATAGGCGCATTCATTCGCGCACATGAAGCCGACATCACTGCGGATTATCCCGATGCCCGCTATGCCTGCTGCCCCATTGTGGGCCGCACCACAGAGAAAGATACCGCCCTTGGGCGCTTTCGGGGCACTCTGTCCATGCGAAACCTTTCAGAATTTACCGCCGCGCTTGATGATATTGTTACAGAGAATTTAATGAAGGCCATTCTGGATTTCCAGGCAGCCACCCTTTCGCGTTCCGCTTTTGGTGTGCTTGTTCGGTTCGCTGCCACCATGCACGGACGTAAAAAACGCCTTTACATCTATCGCCCATCCGAGCAGATTCGCAGCTCGCTGGCAGATCTGGGCCTTGCCGACTATTTTTCCTACCTTGAATCACAAGACGACATTCTCGCAACCCTCGTGGTGTAAGCTCGCAAAAAGGACACGCCCCCCATGTATTATCTGCACCACTATTTCGATCCTGACTTCAGCCACATGAAGCTCTCTCCGCGTGAAGCGGCAGATGGCAGCGTGGATTACCGATATCTTGGCTATGTGCAAAACGTCGTCGCCGGCCAAGTGCTTGCGGAGATTATCGACCTGGATGTACACCCAACCATCCAGCGCGACCCCCGCTTTATCTATCCCAATAAATGCCTGCCGGCCGGCCCCAATTGCATCATACACCCCGACCACCCGGACAAGCTCGTTGCTGCCGTCAATGGATACTGTTTTTACCACAAGGGGCTTATCTGCGTAAAACGCATGCTCAATGTCCGCGGAAACGTAGGCTTTCACACCGGCAATATCTTTTTTGTGGGCGATCTGGCTGTTCATGGCGATGTCCAAACAGGATTTGCCCTGCATGCCCGCAACGTACTTATTAAAGGGCGCATGGAGAGCGGCAAGGTAAAGGCGCAGGGCGACATTGCTTGCCTTGGCGGAGTCAAAGGGGCTAATCTCACCAGTCTGGAAACGACTTCCACACAGCAAGAATCAGATTCGGAATTTGCTGATACAACAGAAACAGAAGCAGGAACAGTACCGAGCACTCTGCTTGACAGCGCAGGCTCCATTCGCCTTCCCTTTTGCGAGCATGTGCAGCTTCGCGCCAAAGGTGATGTCATCATTGACGGTTCTTGCATGCACAGCACTATTTATGCGGGGGGCAACCTCATTATAAAGGGGCGACTGCAAGGTGGAGCTGTTTATGCAAACAAAACCATATACATAGAAAAACAGCTTGGGAGCAACTACGTCAGCTCAACAAAAATATTTATGGGATACTCGCCCTTCGATTTCTTGGCCCTGCAAAAGCTTGAAAGCAATATCCGCTACCTGACAGGAAAGGTCGCGTATTTCAGCAAGCAAGCCGCACGCAACCATGTGATGGAACAAGAATTTCGTCCTCGCCTTGACCTTGTAACGCGCAAACTTGCCATTGCCCACGCCCGGCGCGACAAGCTGTGGAAAAAGTTTGCTGTGGATGAAGAAAACGCCCCCGCCTGTCGCATTATTGTGCCCGGCACCATTATGCCGGGCTGTGAAATAAATATTGCAAAAACCTACCTCAAAACACAGTCACAACAAGACAATCTTGCCTTCAGACTCTACAACGAAGAAATTGTCGCGCAATCGGCTCAAGGGCTTATTAACATCCACAAGGCAGCCTCCTTGTGACGATACCCACGCCCGAAGGAGCAGTACGCACCGGAGTCGGCACCGACATGGACATTCTGGTGACCCGCTCCGGGCGCACATTGCCCATGCTTGGTGCCGTTGGAGCAAAGCGTGAGCTTGCCTTTTTGCCCTTCCCCGCAGAAATTCTGGAGCAAGGAGAGGCCTGTCCCCCACAGCATACCCCTCTCCAAGCTCCTCCAACACAGCTCTACACTTCCCCGCCCTTTTTGCCTGTGCTCATTGGCGCCGGAACAGGTGTGGCCTTACGCGCCCTAGTATACCATCTAACCACAACCTATGGGCCAGGCACTCCTCTTGCCATTGTAGACAAAGAAGAAGACATCCTTGCCGCCAGCGCCTTGCAGGCAGAATTTGCAAATATCCCTATCACCTGGATTACCGCCAAGGACTCGCAAAACGCTCTGCTGATTCTCACAAAACTGCAATTTGAGCATCAGCATCTTCCCTTACAAGCCTACGTCAATCCTTTTTATATGCGGCTTGACCGTGAATTTTACGCAGCCATTGCCAAGGCCTGTGACGCAAGCAAAAGAATAAATTTTTGGGAACGCACCCGCTATCCACGCTTCGCGGCCCCTCTTCCGCGCATTCTGCTCCTGACCAGCAAGTACTTTCTGATGGGAGAAATAATCTCCGCCTGCGAGCGCCTGGAAATTCCTCACTACCTTTTACAGGTGCCGGACGGCGAAGTAGGCCAAACTGAGTTTATTGAGGCCTTTCTAAGCTCGGTACTGGAATTTAAGCCAGACTTCGTTTTTACCATCAACCATCTGGGCGTTGACCGTGAAGGGATTTTGACGAATCTGCTGGAAAAATTGCAGCTTCCTCTGGCCTCGTGGTTTGTAGATAATCCACACCTTATCCTGCACCTTTACTCCCGCCTTGTCAGCCCTTGGGCTACCCTTTTCACCTGGGATGAAGATAATCTGCCCTCTCTTACCGACCTTGGCTTCGCGCACACACGCTACCTTCCTCTTGGGGTTGATATTGCCCGTTTTTCGCCCCGCCTTTGCTCAATGCGCTCCACACCGCCCCCCAACAGGCCCGGCCAACCAGCCACATCCTGGCGGGCTGACGTTTCCTTTGTGGGCAATTCCATGGTCAGTAAAGTTTTTCATCGCATGGAAAAAAGCGCCCTCCCCCCGCCTCTGTTTGCCGGTTATCAAAAGGTAGCAGCCGGATTCTCCGCCTCCAACGAGCGCTCAATACGCCATTATTTTCGAGACAACCACCCGGAACTTCTCCCTTTTTTTGATTCTTTCGAAACAACAGAGCAACAACTTGCTTATGAGGCCATGCTCACCTGGGAAGCCACAAGGCAATATCGCCTCTCCTGCGTTGAAGCAACCCTTCCCTTTGCCCCACTCATTGTTGGCGACAAAGGCTGGCTGGAACTTCTTGCAGAAAAAGATCCCTGGTCATATCACCCTGAACTGAATTATTACCAGGACTTACCAAACTTTTATCCGTGCTCGGCTATCAATTTTAACTGCACGAGCAAACAAATGAAAGGAGCCGTTAACCAGCGCGTCTTTGACGTACCCGCCTGCGAAGCCTTCCTGCTAACAGACTACCGAATTCAAATTGAACACCTTTTTGAGCCGGGAAAAGAAGTGGTTTGCTATCACTCACCAGAAGAAGCTACCGATCTCATTCGCTACTACCTGAACAACCCTGACAAGCGCACCATCATTGCGCAGGCCGCCCGTAAGCGTATTCTCGCAGAACACTCCTACGAGCACCGCCTGCAAACTCTTGCCGCACACATGCGGGCCATTTACGGATCATCGTGAGCACTGGTAACGACCCCATTCTTGTGCTGCAAATGCAGCGCATGGGCGACCTGGTACTGTCCTTTCCACTTTTGGGATGGCTGGCTCGCCGCTTTCCCACGCATCCCGTTTGGGTGGTGGGAGAGCCTGCTTTTTTTAACCCCCTTCTCCCCCTTTCTCCGCAAGTCACCTATTTCAGCTATGACAGTGCCCCCAATCTGGGACACCTCCGCTTTCACGCCGTTCTTAACCTGAGCCACGGGCCACAAGCGGCCGCCCTTGCCAGCAAGGCCAACACAGATACCCTCATTGGCCCATACCTGCATGATTCCGGCGCACTCTATATTCGGGGAGACTGGCAGCTCTACCGCGCATCCCTAACCCACAACAATCGCTATAACCTTTTTCACTGGGCAGACCTCAACGCCCTTGATATCATCCCCACCTCCCTCATGCTCCGCACAGAGTGGCCCATGCCGCGGCCCATGCCACAAGTCAAACCACAACCTGCGTCGCAGCCCATGGCACAGTCTGTATCGGAAGTCCAACCGGAAGCCTTCTCGACAGAAATAGCCCCGAATTCTCTTTTGCGCGCATCTCCCCTGCCTTCAGGAGCGCGTATCGGCTTATTCTTAGGAGCCAGCGAGACGGAAAAACATCCCGATGCGGATTTCTGGGTTGCCCTCACCCGCAGACTCCTTGTTGCCGGGCACAAACCCGTACTTCTTGGAGGCGCCGCAGAAAAAAAATTGGGATTTACCGTTGCCGCCGCGCTGAAGGCTCACCCCCTCAACCTGTGTGGGCACTTTTCCGTCAATAGTCTGGCCCGTTTCATTGCGGAGCTGCATCTTTTTATTACTCCCGATACCGGCCCTATGCACATTGCCGCCTGGACAGGCACCCCAACCCTCAATCTTTCCCTCGGGCCCGTTAACCCTTGGGAAACAGGCCCATTCTCACCCGGCCACACTATCCTGCGAGCCTCTATTCCCTGCTCCGGCTGTTGGCGCTGCACCCAGCAACAGACCATCTGTAAAACACAAATGTCACCCCGGCGTGTAGCAGGCATTGCAGAAGCCATTATTGCAAATGACAGGCAAACCCTTACCAATCCCATGCCACAGCTAGAATTATTCCAAAGCGCCAGAGGACAATACGGCCTCTATTCCCTCATACCCATGAGTTCCGATGAAAGCCAAAACTCCCCAACGGCTCTCACAAACACGAATCATTCACTTGCTCTGGAAGAACTTCCCTCCGCACGCCTGAGCCTTGCCCGTTTTTGGCAGGCCTGGTTTGGGCTCTGCTTCGGACGCTTTACAGAAGAGGACGCCACTCGTGCCTGGCAAAATTTTTCCACGCACCACCCGCAATTCGTACCAGAATTTCGCAGCGCTCTCACAACTCTCACTCGCAAAAATGCACAAAGCCTCAAAAAAAATCCTCACCTCTTACTACAAGACAATTTGTTCTGGCAGCAGCTTCCCCCCCTTATTCGGCCCCTTTCAGGCTACCTGCACATGTATGCGCAAAACGCTGAAGGCTCCCGCTCTGCCCTTTTGCATGTCCTCTCACTCCTTGAAAAACTCACTGCTCTGGTTGCCTCGTAAAGCAATTTTAAAATGAAATTGCTCTGAAAAATACTGCTTAATTGATGTAACAGCTTTTGAGGGGAGTAAAACCCCTCCAAACCTCCCCACCAAAGGGGATAACCCCATTTGGAAACCCTCATTGTTTCAGCGCGATATACACGGATGCACCCTATGAACACCAATCTCCCCCTCACTCTAGGCATCTCATCTTGCCCCAATGACACCTATATTTTTGATGCCCTTGTTCACGGGCGTATTCCTATGCCCTTCTCTTTCACCACCCATATGGCAGATGTGGAAGAACTGAATCTGCGCACCAGGCAGCCCCACAGCCTGGATGTCACCAAGCTTTCCCTTGCTGCGGCTGCGCATATTCTGGATAAATACATCCTGCTCAATGCAGGAGCCGCCCTTGGCAGAGGGTGCGGCCCCCTGCTTGTGGCAAACCGCCCCTTGAGCGAAGCAGAGCTGGCGCACGCCAGCATTGCCATACCCGGCCTGTTCACCACAGCCAACACCCTGCTCTCCCTCACCGGAAAGTTCCAGGGAAAGCGGCACGACATGCTTTTTGACAAAGTTATGCCCGCCGTACAAACAGGCCAGACCGACCTTGGACTCATCATACATGAAGGCCGCTTTACCTACGCAAAACAAGGCCTGCATCTTGTGCTGGATCTTGGACAGTGGTGGGAAGAACGCACAGGCCTCCCTTTACCGCTTGGCATTATTGCGGTAAAGCGAAGTCTTGGAGAAGAGGTGGCCAGCCTGATTGATGACGCCATACGCCGCAGCATTCAACATGCCACGCACCACCCAGAAGACGGACGCCCCTATATTCGGCAACATGCCCAAGAAATGGACGAAACCGTCATGCAGCAGCACATTGCCACCTTTGTCAATGATTTTTCCACACACCTTGGGGTTGAGGGACAAAAAGCAGTAACGGAGCTATTGCACTCCGGCGCGGCTTTGGCAAATATTACCTTGCCGGACGTACCATTTTTTATCAGCGAGAGACGCACATGAAAAAAGTTTTGATTATCGGAGCTGGCGGAGTTGGTGGGGTTGTAGCGCACAAGTGCGCACAGGTGCCTGAAGTTTTTGGCGAAATAATGCTTGCCAGCCGCACCAAAACCCGCTGTGATGCCATTGCGGCCCAATTACCCCGTCCCATTCAAACCGCACAGGTAGATGCTGACAATATTCCTGAAATGGTTGCCCTCATTCGCAGCTTCAAGCCAGATCTCGTGCTGAACGTAGCTCTTCCTTACCAGGATCTGCACATTATGGATGCCTGCCTTGAAGCGCGGGTAGACTACCTGGACACCGCCAACTACGAACCCCTCGATGAAGCAAAGTTCGAATATAAATGGCAATGGGCTTACCAGGAGCGTTTTAAATCCAAGGGGTTAATGGCACTTCTCGGCTCAGGGTTTGACCCCGGCGTAACCAATGTATTTTGTGCCTATGCGCAAAAGCACCATTTTGATGAAATCCATCAGCTTGATATCATTGATTGCAATGCAGGCGATCATGGGCAGCCCTTTGCCACAAACTTCAACCCGGAAATCAATATTCGCGAAGTAACCGCTCCCGGTCGATATTGGGAGCACGGCGAGTGGGTGGAAACAGACCCCCTTTCATGGTCAATGAACTTTGCCTTTCCCGCCGGCATTGGTAGTAAAAAGTGCTTCCTCATGTACCATGAAGAGCTGGAATCACTGGTTCAGAATCTTAACGGCTTAAAGCGCGCCCGTTTCT
>JAVBJS010000062.1:0-16690 GCA_031546885.1 Desulfovibrio sp. | reverse complement strand
ATCCCCAAATAGAGATCGTTGCATTGTGCAACGATCTCTGGCGATTGCGTAGCAAACGCCCGCAAGCGGACAGCGCAGCGTGCCTTTCTTTCGCAATCCGCTCCGGTTGCGAAAGCATGTTAGAAAATTATGTCTTATTTTTCAGATGGATAAAACGGTACACCATTTTATCCAGTGGAGCTAAAAGAAAAGACACGCTGCGCTGTTCGCTTGCGGGCACCTGCTCCGCAGTTGCCGAGGCCATTGTGCAATGGCCTCAAATAAGGAGAGCAGAAATTAAGCGACGACGTCGACCTGTGTGCCTTTACCCTGATCTGCGTAAGCAGCGGAAAGCACGGCTTTCTGTGCGTCTGCGTCAATTCCACCCGTAGCTGCACCGCCGCCACCGGCTGCGCTAACTTTGGAAAGAGTCTTGTCAATAATTGCTGCGCCAGTTGCTTGTTGTTGCAGGGCGGACTGTAATGTAGCCACACCTGTTGAGCTTTGTATATCCATGTGCACCTCCTTGTGCGGTATTATTTCCGCATACTTTCCTATCGGATGAATGGAGCGAAACTTAATAGGTAGCTGATGTTTTTTTGTAAAAAATATCAGCAGTCTACTCGAAGCCATTGCAGAATGGCCTCCGGCAACTGCGCAGCAGATGCCCGCAAGCGAGCAGCGCAATCGTTAGCGTTCGTTGCATTGTGCAACGGACTTTACTCTCAGAATATTTTTCTTGGTAATCAGTATCAAATGTGAAGATAAAACCGTAACACGCAGAAATACCTTACACTATAATCGTAAAAAAATGTGAAGATTTTCCCTAAAGTCTCCTGTATTATGGCCGATAAGACGAAAAGAGGGTATTTTATCGCACAACTATCCAACGACCGGCATGCGCGGGCATACCGATGAAAAGTTGATTCATATGAAAGAACAGGAAAAACAAGGCGCATCGAGCGTGAACAGCACTGGAAAGGAGCAACACTCAGCCGGTAAACGTATAATCCATTTTGGCACCGCGAACGATTCAGCCGAAGATCAGTACTATCTGGCTCTTGGCAATGTACCCACTCCCCGTCATGAAGCAGAGCTCTCGGCATCAGGCAACACTGCCTCCCTGGCAACGACCGACGCTGCCTTTACAGCCTCCTTTGCAGCCGCAGTAGAGCGAACACGGCACGATATCGGTGCAGCCGTTACTTCCAAGAATACTCTCCGCGCCAGCCTTGGAATGTCACAACTTCGACCGGAATACCTTGAACGCCATTTGCAGGTGCAACACGACAACGCCATGGCTGCGGAATCGCGTATGGCTGACGTGGATGTCGCTTTAGAGATGACAGAATTTGTTCGAAACCACATCTTGTCGCAATCCGCTGTAGCCAAACTTTCACAGGCAAGCGTACTGCCACAAATGGCTCTTACTCTTGTTGGGCGCTAGCTCGAATATTTCATAAAAAATTGATGAAGGAACCCCTCCCTCCCGACCTGTAATGTGTAGACAGCCTCAATGCAACGTTCGCATTTCTTGCAGCACAGCTTTTGCAATTTGAGGAGAAACAAGAAGCGAAAAATGGCTTACCGGCGCTGTGACGCAAAGCTTCCAGCCGGTAGGCGGCACAAGCAGGCAAGCGGGCACAACGGCTTCATCTGTGGGAGAACACAGGGCCGTACAGGGAAGAGGTTGCCAGGGTTTATCCTGTGCAGAATTTATGAGGCTTACCTTTTCGGGTGAGCCTTTTTGCAATCCCAGCTCCTCATCAGATGAAGCGTACGCTTCCGCATTCAGGCGTATGAGGCGGGGACAATGCGGAGCTATTTCCTTGACAATTCTGCCCAAGGCCAGAGTAGCCATACGGCTGCCTCTATGCGGGGTTCCCAAGGTAATTACCCCTGTGAGTCGCTGCGAATTCTCTGATTCCTGCAACCAGTGACGAATCAATACCCCCCCAAGACTATGCGCCACAACAATCGGCTTTTTCTGAGGAAAAGCATCTTCAAGTCCCCGTATGCACTCATCCAGCCCTGCCATAACTTCTTCAAAAGAAGTGAAAAAGCTACCGTATGAGTAGCTTAAAACAGGATAGCCTGCGTTTTTCAATTTATTGCCAAGATAAAGCCAAGCTCCATCGTTGTGATAAACACCGTGAATAAGGAGAACAGGGGGGAAGCAGGATTCTCTGTGTGGGGTAAACATTCGGGTGCGCGCAATGGCAAGACCAACAAGACGCAGCACAACCGCAGCCAGATGACCTACCGCCGCTCCCACAAAAAAAACGAGACAGGTTCTTACTGTGAACGGGGGTGGGGGAATTTCCGGGCACGGGTCATTAAGAGCTTCATACCAATAAAACAAAGACCCCACCACTCCAGAAAGCACAAAAGGTACAATGAGAATGCATAGGAATGTCATGGCTCTCTCCTTGCCGCAAAAAGAGGGGGGACTGGGCAAATGCCCGTCCCCCTGTTGCTATACCCATTCCAAATCCTATTCCAAAGCAAATGCAATGTAAAGTTGGAACTATTTACGGCAGCCGCGTTACAACTGTTGGCTCGATGGGGGTTGAAGTATACCCAAACTGACTACCCGGATTTTTAAGCAACGAAGCGATTTCGCCGTTAATGGGTATAGTGATGGTGGACATGGCAAGTACATTGAGAGAAGTGGTTTGCACCAATCGAATATTGAAGCGCACGTTTTTGGAGGTAACAAGATACGTTCCCGCTAGTATGGCTGCCCCAGTGGGAGAATCCGTGGAGAGGCGCTCCGTGATGCGAGTTAACAGCATTTCGCCTGTGGATGGCTCCACAAGAACATCCGCTCCTTTGCGAATTTCCTGCACATGATAACCAGCCTGCACGAACCAGCGGGCCAGCTCTTCTTCCACCTGACGGGCCAGGGGGTTGGCTTCTTCAAGGTTGTTAATGTTAACAGGCGTTGTTACAAAGATAGGTATCCCTTTGGCGGGGCTTTCCGGCATATTCAGCCGCTCAACAATCTGCCTGTCAAGTTCCCGACCCATGGCAGATGCAGCCTGTGGCACTGTAGGCCCGGCAAAGGCTGTGGAAGCGAAAAGAAACACACCCGCAACCATACCTACAGAGGCGAAACGCGCAAACATATATGAAAAAGAAGAAATAAGCATACCACACCTCAACGCTGAGTTTTAATCATCAGATCAACAGAACGAAGCTCATGCTCTATCATTTCACGCGATTCTGGATCATTTGCAGAGGCCAGAGCCATCAGGTAATGCTCTTTGGCAAGTTCGTAGCGGCCTTGCCCAACATAGTCTCTGCCTAACTTCAGGTTCCACAGGCTGTTCGGGTCATATGGGGCAACAGCCATCCTGTCCTTGGAGAACATACCCTCAACGGCAGGAGAAACCCCGCACCCCGTAAGCCAGAGTGTCAACACCGGCAAGAGCAGCACTAGTTGAATATACCGCATAAGACCATCCTTTATCACGCCCTCGCATCCTCAAAAAGAGATGCAAAGAGCTTCATAGAATTTTTACCGTTTATAGCTGTGAATATCAGCGCCTTGCTCAAAGGGAGTCTGCCCTGCTGTCGGCTGGGTTACCTCTTTAAAATCACGAATCAATATGGAACCGGTCTCAACCTTTGGGGCTGAACCCATTCCCCCGGCAAGCATACGCTTGGTAAAGACATTATTTTGCAGCACAAGGCTGGCTGTACGCAAAACCCGTCCATCATTGGGCCGAATAAGGCGTGCATTTACCATGACCGCATTTTTATCAGCATAATACGTGCCAGCGACAATGACAGAGCAGGCAGGAATATTAATGGCACCAAGCTCACGGCTCAGATAAAAATCTCCTTCCCCTTCGCGCATGACGATCGATTTAGGAATACGATACTCTTGCGTGGGAAAGCCGCGCTGATTAAATTCATAAAAAAGCTGTTCCGCCATGAAGCGGCCAAAACTGGAACTTTGATCAAAATTATCCATATTCACAAAAGAAACAGGCAAAGCGACACTTTCTTGAATGGAGCGATCTTTAATACCGGAAATGAGCTGTTCCGCCAGCTCACGCACTTTCAGCTTCAACTCGCGGGCGGCAGTATAACCGGCGTTCTGCGGCATACGCTTTTCGCCCTGAATAAGTACCACTCCACCAGCACCGTCCGGCACGACAATGCCGGAATCTATGTTGTCAGCCTTGATGCTTGAAACTTCTTTGCCGTTAAAAACAGTGGTAGGGCCTCGTGTCCCTGTAAGGGCGGAACTGGAGGAAAAATTTGCCGCGTTGGCAGAATCAGCTCCCTGATTTTTCATGCTCGACGGCATGGTGGGCCCCCCATTGCCGCCCCCGCACGCGCTTAAGGGCAGCACCACGGCGGCAACAGCGCACAGCAGGGTAAAGCGTACTAATTGAACCATTGAAGGGGCCTCCTTTACATTACATCCCGCATCAAAAAAACAACACACGGAAAACATAATGCAAAATGCAGGCCACAGTAAGATATCTTTTAAAAACTATTGCACAATGGCCTCTGAAAAATGCGCAGCAGGTGCCCGCAAGCGAGCAGCGCAAGCGCCAGAGTTCGCTACAGTACGCAACTCTTTTAAAGATACCCCTTCCGGTCACTGCAACGGTTACAATTGTTGCAGTGATCGGAAGGGGCGTTTGATGCAGCATGTGACCAAAAGGCCCATGAGAAACAAGGGCCTACTGATGCCAGTGCTCAGGCCCGGACAGCTCCACCATTTCTCGAAGAAGCTTCAGGGTTTCTTCGGCATCTGCCGGGTCAATGGTACGCAAGGCGAACCCTGCATGCACAATAATATATTCTCCGGCAGCCGGTATTTCCGGCAAAAGCGCCACGGAAGCGGTAACGTAGGTATCGCTTTCCCCCACGCGGCAGCGGGCCACGCCGTCAGTGCTCACTTCGGTAATCTTCATGGGAATAGCCAGACACATAATAACCTCCTGATTCCAGTACACCAGAATCTTTATATACATACCCTGCGCAAAAGCAGTTTATCCATAAAAGAGTAATGCATTTTATGCCAAAGTACAACTGTACCTGATGTTGCATTGTGCAACCAACTCGTTTGAGACAGGGTAAACAACTCAATCATACCGCCTCGGCTGCGGTCCAAAATGGGAGAAATTCTCAATACTCTCCTTGCAGGATCAATTCTGTTTTTTTCTTTTCACCCAAATGGCCATAGCCACAAATGCTCCACAAGCAGTAGCCGTAAAAAAGGCCAGCCCGTGTACGCTCACCTGCATGGAGGCTCCCGCCAGCAGAGGGCCAAGAAGCGCTCCGCTGCCCCACATAAGTCCCATAGCCGCATAAATGCCGATAAGCTCCGCGCCCTTGAAGCGACTGCCCACAATGGTCAACATAATGGTATAAACACCCACAAATAGCCCGCCCCACACAAAAAGCACCGCATAGGTCGCCATGGCACTTTGCAAGACCAGCGGCCAGGCAAGCGCTCCAAGCGCGGCACCTGCGGCCAGCAACACCACCAGCCGCTCCCTGTCCATCTTATCACCCAGCCACCCAATGGGAAGCTGCATGACAATGGCGCCAAACATCATACAAGACATAAGCTGTGTAGCCTGTGCCTCTTGCCAGCCAAGATTCATGGCGTACAAAGTAAGAAAAGTGAGCCCGGCAGTTTCAACGGCCGCATTCAAAGTCGTGGCGGCCATGGCCAGAGGCGAATGACGCATGGAACGCAAAGGGTTACTATGATCCGGCTTGTCAATGTGCGGAGCATACACCTTAGGAGAGAGAACAAACAATGCGGCAAGAGCAGCCAGACCTGCCCCTGTTGCATAAGGAGTAAAGCCGTTTGCACCCACAAAAGACAGGATAAGAGGCCCTAAGGCAAACCCCACAGACATGGCCGCAGTGTATGCCCCCATAGATCGCGCCCGGGTTTCTTCAGAGCTTAAGGTATTCAACCATGTTTCGGAAAGAACGAAAAGAGTTTCCGAGGCGGCACCAAGAAGCACACGCAGAGGAAACCATAACCAGACGGCGGGCATAGCCGGAAAAAGCGACAATAACCCCGCTGAAGCAAGAAGAGAACCCACAACTGTTGCGCGAATACCAAAAAAAGCAGATATTTTCGGAAGCAGAAAGGCCATTGCGAGTACACCCACCGCGTGCATGGCGGCATTAGCCCCAATAAGCGCCTCAGAAAAGCCCATTTCTGCAAGATCAAGAGCTATCAGGGCGGCGCTTAGACTGTAAGTGAGTCCAAAAATCGCGGCAGTCGTAATGATCGCCACCCGCGAGAGCATATATGTCGAGGCCGCATGCGAATGCTGTTCCATGAGGTATCTCCTTAAGAAGCATTACAAAAATCGTTTCGCAACGGTTATAGTAATTTTAGACGCAATTATTGCATCTTGAGGCCATTGCACAATGGCCTCTGGCAACTGCGTAGCAGGTGCCCGCAAGCGAGCAGCACAGCGTGCCTTTCTTTTAAAGTCCTTTTGGGCTTTAAAAGCACGTTAAAAGGACATATCTTCTATTGCTTTTCAATTCTTTGTAAAATTTAGACGCAATTATTGCATCTTGGAGGTAAAAATACTCATTAAGGCCATTGTGCAATGGCCTCACAGTGAGCTTGAACAGGCACGATTTCGACGGATTGGCCAGAGGCGAACCAGCCCTGCTGTTATACCCTCGTCTCAATCTCTTTGCCCACATCAGAACCAAGAGTGGAAATAATGTGGGACAAAGCCCGCACATAATCCAGTGTAATACCTGGAGTCCATGCCATGGCTGTTGCCCGTGCGCGCAAAAATCCGGCCACCCGCAGCTCGGGCATCAGCAAAAGGTGCAGGCAGAACAGGAGAGAGGTCATTTTTTTCTCAAAAATTCCATCCATACCGGCATCCAACGCCGCAGCTACTGCCGAAGAACAGTTACGGTTGGTGAGATTATAGGTTGAATCGACCCTGTAGGCCTTCCAAAAACGCCTCACAGCATCACCATCCAGCCCCGGCAAAGACACCTGCATTGTGGAAGGGCTCCAATTGCTACATTCCTCCGCGTAACTTGGCTGAAAAAGACCAGGAACATTATTATCAGGAGTGGCTCGCAGCATTCTCGCAAATTCCGATCCCGAACGGTCTATCTCCACAGCAGGATAATGACTGATATACAGATCCAGGCCAAGTTCAAGAGCGGAATGCCCGGTGGAGATAACTCCATGCTTGTTCGGCGCGGCCACATAGCGGCTCACACCCCGATTCACCGGCACCATGGAATCTGTAGGTGTCCAAACATGCACGGTAACCATTTCCGCACTGGACTTCTCCCGAAAAGCCGCACCTGGAGCATCACCCGCTGGAAAGAGCGGCGCACCCCGGCTCAGAATAGAAGCTATTGGAACGCAAGACGGCACGCGACGGAGACGGAAAGCCAGCATACACATGCTGCAAGCCGTAACCAGCAGCAAGGTGCCTATGTCGATACTGACTTCAGCTTCCCAGGCATCTGGCCAAGGCAAAAAAGACCAAAAACCGAACAAAAATTCAAAAATGGCAACAGCAATTCCACGCGGCCAGCCGGGATACTGTACAACCCATGCGCTTGCCCCACGCCAGCAAGAATCCACGCATAAAAAGATTCCCACTAAATAACCAATAATCATACCACTATGATTAGGAGCAGCAAGAATCAAAACAGCAACCAAAAGGCAGGTGATGGCTTTGACCATACGCAAGAGGCGAGCGACACCTGTCGTGGAAAAAATCGTCATCAGCGCCCAGGCACCATCTAAAATGAGCGGTATCGTGAAATACCTGGCTGGCACTATCAGCACGCCATCCAGAGCATCTATCCAGAGAAAAATGCCCAGTGCCGCCCACAACGCCCCAATAACGAAAAGTATCCACCATTTTTTGCGAACTAGCCGCGAACCACAAAATATAAGAAGAAGTTGAGTCATTACCTAAATTCTCCACTGAGATCAAACTGCAATCGAATGGAATACCATGATTATGATGGGTACCGCCCCAACCTCCTCAATTATATCCTCATTGAACACGACTTGACATTAGCTATGAAAACACTTGGATTGCTCCGGTCAAGCGCTGTAACGCAGCTTGTGCCTCCTGTGGTACAAGTCCCAGGGAGGTAGCAATACCGGTGAGATTTTCTTCTGCATCACAGGGGCGAACATAAAGAGGGGAGATGTCGTTTTGCTCATAAGAAAGGGTCGCCGCCACTGCCAGGAAAATATCCATGCACGGTTGATCAAAGCTTACGGGCATCAGGCGGCTGGGGGGTAAAGACGGAAGCTGCTCCTGCCAGAAGGCCTCATTACGGGAGATTCCACTCCCTGACAAAAAAGCCTTGCAACCGGATTCACGGATGCGAGCACAAGCGTTTTCAAGTGAGAGCACCAGAATATCACTCATAGGGAGAACGGTGGGAGGGAATTGCCCTGTGCCAGGGGTTGTAAAACCCTGCATGTGAACCAGTCCGCGCCGGGCGTGGGTGAGTACCCAAAAAATGTGATCGGAAAAATCTTCACACATAGAAACACTCTGAACCGCCTTCATTGCCAGAAGGGGCAGATACCCTACCGAAGCCATACCCGCTCCCGTGGAACGGGAAATTCCTGCCGCCGTACCCAGAACAAGGCGTAATCCGGTAAAACTCCCTGGCCCATGCACGCAGGCTATGTGGGTAATATGCCGGGGCAGGATGCGCAAACGTGCGCAGGCGTCTTGTAAGGCTGGGGTGAGCATTTCCGCCCCTTGGGATGGAGCATACCAAGCCGAGGTATGAAGCGTCACCCATGTTCCGCAAGGTGGGAGCAACCCAGTAGCCGGGTTGGAAGAGGGTTCCAACCCGGCTACTGAGACGGAAGACGATAGCGTAACCATAGAGGAGGCACGCATCAAGGGAAGCACCGGCTCTTGCTCCAGCCGGGCAATGCCGATCTGGAGCACACCTTCTGCCGCATTAAGAGCAAGCAGATAAGGATATACAGTGTTCATACTATAAAAAGAACTGTTTAAAAATACGGGCAAGGTCGTTATACGTGGCAAAAAGCATCAGCCCCAGCAATAACGTCAACCCGCCCACCATGGCCCGCTCCTGGATTTTCAGGGGAACCGGACGCTTGAACAGCATTTCCAGGGTAAGGAAGAGCAAATGCCCACCATCCAGAACAGGAATGGGCAAAAGATTAAGAATTCCAAGGTTAATGCTCAAAAAGGCCATTAAGGAGAGCAGAGGAATAATGCCTGCATCCGTCTGTGTATAAATCATCTGCACAATGCCAATGGGGCCGCCCAGATTATCCGCCGCCACAGTGCGATTAAAGAGCCCTGCTACAATTTCCCAGGTTAAGGCAATCATATCTCGCGTTTTTTTTACCCCTTCCCCAGCGGCTTCAAAAAAACCAAGGGAACGGGAATGCGCCTCACCAGAAGGGCCAACGCCGATAATCCAATTTTCAACGGATCGCCCGAGAAGATCCTTTTGAGTGCGACGTTCAGGGATAATCACCGTGGTACGCTTTTCGCCTGCCCTGGTAAACTCAAGGTTCACGGGGCGCCCCTGGCTTTGCGTCACAAACAGGGGTATCTCGTACCAACGGCTGATGGTAAGCCCGTTGATTTTCTGGAGAATATCACCTTTAGCAAGAGTTGCGGCTGCGGGAGTGTTAGCCTGCACTTCACCAAGAACGGGCAAAAGTTCTTGCTTTCCGTAGGAAAAAAGCATTCCCCAGCAAATGAGCCACGCCAGCAGCAGATTAAAAACAGAACCCGCTGCCGCCACAAAAAAACGCTGCCAGGCGGGGTGTAAGGAAAAGCTATCCGCAGCGGTAAAGGGCGCGGGAATTTCCGCATCCGAAGTTTCGCCCACCAGAGCAACATACCCGCCAAGGGGAACGGCGGCTATTTGATAGGTTGTTTTGCCACGCATGCGAGAAAAAACAACTGGGCCAAATCCCAAGGAAAAAACCTTAACTCCAATGTTAAAAAAGCGGGCCACAAGAAAATGCCCGAGTTCATGGAAAAATATAAGTCCGCCAAAAACCAAAAGAACCGCAATAACACCTGTCATAAGAGCACATCCTGTTCGGAACTTTTTAGTACTAGACTATGTAACGTGTAAAACTATAGTTTGCTGAATCCAGAAAGATTTATTTCGGGCTCTGCCCGAACCCGGCAGGGATTGCCATCCCTGCACCCGGCACTTGGGCTTGCTGCAAATAACGTGTAAACTAAAACATTACACAAAATCAGAGCTGTACCCCCCAAAAAAACAAATTAAAAAGTTTAGGAGAAAGGGGGTGGGGGTTTTCCCCCTCCCCCGATATTACATCCAACTTTTCACTTTTTCTACGAATCTTCCAATATGCAGTGAGGAATAAAGCGGGAAAGATTACTTGTGACAGGGCTTGTATCTTCTCGCATGCCGAGTCCGCAGGCTTTCCCACCCACTATCCACACGCCTACAATGGGGCCTTGTCCGTCTACAAAGGGGGGTGGACAGAGAGCCTGCCCCACATAGCCTTCATTCCCATAATCACCCGGCGTGCCAAAAACACGTTTGTGATCTTTAAAAAGTGTAATATTGGCACCCTCACGGGAAAGTAGGGGTTTTATCACATAATCCGCGCAGGGTGGAGGTGTTATAGCGTCATAAAACCAAGCAGGCAAGAGATTTGGGTGCCCTGTATGCTTCTGCCAAAGCAGCGGTAAAATACCTTTGTTGGAGAGCACCATTTTCCAGGCCGGCTCAATCAGCGTGGTGTCACTGCCCATAAGATGCGGCCCATACCTGTCGTGCAGGATAAATTCCCAGGGGTAGAGCTTGAAAAGCCAGCGAATGGGGGCACCGTGCGGATCAATAAACTGATTGTTATCGTCCAGCCCCACTTCTTCCATGAACAACTGGGTGGTAGTAAGCCCTGCCTGTATTGCGCAATCCCGCAGGTATTCTACAGTGGCACGATCTTCTTCACTATTTTGCATGGAAGCGAGGTGAAGCGGCCCCTGAATGGGAAAGGCTGCCAAGGTCTCGACAAGCCGCTCCTGAATAGAATTAAACTGATCTGCCCCTTGGGGGAGCAGGTTAAGTTTCAGGGCATCTTCCAGCCAAAGCCATTGAAAATACGCGGCCTCATACAGCGCGGTGGGAGTATCGGCATTATACTCATAGAGCTTTGCCGGGCCGTGGCCGTCATAAGCAAAATCAAAGCGCCCGTAAAGGCTTGGCTCGTTACGCTGCCAACTGTCCCTTACAAGATCCCAGTAGGCAGGGGGAATAGCCAGAGAAGTAAGCATCTCTTCACTGTTTACCACATCGGCAACAAGAGATTGGCACATATCTGCAAGTTCCTGAGCGGGATCCTCAAGATCCTGCTCAATCTCCTGTAAGGTAAAGGAGTAACAGGCGGATTCATCCCAATAAAGCTCGCCCCCCACATGGTGAAAGTGAAAACCGTTCTCTGTGGCGATCTCCTGCCAATTCGGCCGTGGGGTAAGTGAAAAACGCTTCACGAGCCACCACCAAAGCTGCTGCCTCCCATGCCGCCGGAACTGCCCGCAGAGCCGGAAAAACCTCCGGAAGAAGCCCGGCCGGCGCGAGTTATGCTGGCCTTGGGTGAATGGGTAAAGCTTTGCTTAATTTGAGTGGAGGGAGTGGTAACACCACCCTTACCATCGGTGCGAATGGTTTCGCCCGAGGGAGTGCGAAAGCTTTTTCCGGCATCCGTGCTGTCGTTCCCACGAAAAAGCGGTTGCGATCCCTGCAAGGGGCCGCCGCCGCCCATGAAACGACCCGCCATAAAGCCCATCAGGAGTGGCGTCCAGGACGAGCCCGTGTTTTGGCGCACAACTGTGGCATTATTTTGAGCCGCTTGGGCTGTGGCGTTATTCTGAGCTGCTGCTATGACGTTTTGTACAGAATTTTCTGGGGCATCCTGGCAGGCTCCTGCGCCAAAGCTTCGCTCACACTCTTCTTTATTGCTAAAAGCGGGAATTTGAGCAAGGGCAGCATCCGCAAATTCGCGGCACTCGTTTTCAGCAAAAAGTCCACTACTAATGCATTCATTTACATTGCTGAAAGCGTTAAAGGTCTCTTGGTCGTCGGAACTGCATCCGCTTGTGCCAAGCATCAGCGTGCCCATGAGTACTAAGGAAAGCGATTGTGAGCGTTTCATTATGGTAATTCCTTTGTGCAACAACCTGTATTTTTATAATATGTACGATAACATGACTCTATGCATTTACGTTTTTTGCGTGTCGTTTTTTTCTGCAACCTCAAGTACGAGGCTTTCTGGCGATTCTGGTTCGACTGGGGGGAGGGGAGTCTCCACCGCTTCTATTTCTAAAATGGGATTAGCGGTGAGAGATAGGGGGGTGGCACTTGTGGAAGGCAGGGCCATACTGCCCCTGTCCACAATAACAACACCTGTTTTTTGAAATACTTCGCGGCGAAATTCGTATTCAGTATACAGCTTACGGGTGCGGTAGGTGAGCCACACGGAGGCCAGAACTACGCAACATGCGATAAAGGCAATGGCTCCAATAATGATAGGCAGATGAGGAACAAGCACTCCGGCCATGCGTGCCAATGCGTCAAGGACACCGTCTACAGTAAAGAGAACTGCTCCAAATCCAATGAGTCCAAGAAGAATAACAACGGCAGGAGCGCCTTTCACTATAGTATAAAGACGTTGTGCCCGTTTGGGAAGGTGTTCCTGCCATGTCTCATCCCCGTCGGCAGTTTGCAACAAACCAACCCCGGAAAGATGCACAGCAAGCAGTAACAGCGCAGGAAGACCAAGGGCCAGAGCCCCCCACAGCATCCACGGGAAGGCCACATGCCCGTCCTGTGAAGCAATAAACGCAGACAGTGTGCAGCCCACCACGAGAAACATTTCAACAAGGGCAATGGAAGCAGCCAGATAAACCCACAGCGTATGCCGCTGCTTTTCGTTCAAACTTGCCTTGGGGCCAGGAGGCTCGGGGGGTGTTTTTTGCGTATTCATAGTACCTTATACAAAAATTGAATATGCCTCCTGTGGCGCGTATCAGGGTGGAGCACCCATATACATCGAGGCGTATTATTGAACGGCCAAGTTACGCAGCCCTATTTCGCCAAAGGGCCAGAGACCCTTTGGCATTCCGCAATCAGGAGCTCAACACTCCCTCTCAAGTAAAGCAAAAAGCACAGAAAAGCGACTATGAATAAGTTCTATATCACTGTTTCTCTTATTTCTTCCCTAATCCACAGCATTTCTTATATTTTTTTCCACTTCCGCAATGGCAATCATCATTACGGCCTATTTTTGGAGTCTCGCGTACATCAGGCACCGGTTTTGAGGCGGTGGGGGCAGCGCTCCCCCCGGAATAAGAAAGGCGAGATGCGCGCTCTTTGTGCTTAAAAACACTCGGGTTCGTCGAACTACCGCTTGCCTGCGCACTCGTGGAAGCTGTGGTGCCGGCTTGCGAAGCGTTGTCCTGCGCAGCCTGCTCCTCTTGGTCATTTGCGAACTCTTCCCCTTGCTCCTCTGCGGCATTTACCACCGAGAGTTCTTCCGGCTGCACCGCATCTTCTGCGACTAAGGTGCTATTTTCATGAGCCTCACCAGATATATCAGCATTTTCATGCGTAGTGTCTACGGTTTGTAAACGAAGTCGAGTGAGGGATTTAAAAATGTTCTCATGAATCCGATAGATCATATTCTGGAACAAAGAGAACCCTTCACGTTTATATTCCTGCTTCGGATCGCGCTGTCCATACCCGCGCAGGCCAATGCCGTCACGCAGATGGTCCATATTCAACAGATGCTCCTTCCAGCAGCGATCCAGCTCTTCCAGCAGAAAATAACGCAAGATGTCCGTGTAATGATCTTCGGCCGAAACCTTGACGGTATCAAGCATTGCCAGAACACCGGCGCGGGCTTCTTCTGGTGTGGGCAAACGCTCTTCCGTCCAGATCCGCGAGATATTGAAAATTTCCTGAAGACGAAGCTGCACGGCTTCCTGCTGCTCCGGCACAAGGGTTCCACGAGCCGCAACGTAGGGTGCATAAATATCACCCAAGGCATCATCCATAAATTCATGGATAGTACTTTCAACATCTTCCTGCTGAATTGCTTCGCGGCGTAAGGAGTAAATAACCTCACGCTGCTGATTCATCACATTGTCGTAATCAAGCAGGGTTTTACGAATTTCAAAGTTGTGCCCTTCCACACGCTTTTGCGCATTTTCAATAGCGCGAGAAATCATGCCGTGTTCAATGGATTCCCCATCTTTCAGGCCAAGCGTCGCCATAAGCTTTGAAATGCGGTCTGAGCCGAAAAGACGCATGAGATCATCTTCAAGCGAAAGGAAAAAGCGAGAACGTCCGGGGTCGCCCTGGCGGCCGGAACGGCCTCTGAGCTGGTTATCAATACGGCGGCTTTCATGCCGCTCTGTGCCAAGAATGAAAAGCCCCCCAAGCTCCCGCACTCCTTCACCCAGAACAATGTCTGTACCGCGTCCGGCCATGTTTGTGGCAATGGTTACCTGGGCTCTGTGGCCGGCTTCGGCAATAATGGTGGCTTCATGCTCATGGTGTTTGGCATTCAAAACATTATGCGGCACACCGGCAGCGCGCAGTTTCGCAGCGAGCAGCTCTGATGTTTCAATGGAAATGGTGCCCACCAGAACAGGCTGCCCCACGTTATGCAATTCCTGAATTTGCATAACAATGGCATCGTACTTTTCTTGCTTGGTGCGGTAAATAACATCCGGCATATCTTTACGTACCATGGGCCGGTGGGTGGGAATGGAGATAACTTCAAGACGGTATATTTCTTGGAATTCAACAGCTTCCGTATCTGCTGTGCCGGTCATACCGCTTAATTTGGTATAGAGACGGAAATAATTCTGGAAAGTAATGGAGGCCAGCGTCTGATTTTCGGCCTGTACCTTCACACGTTCTTTGGCCTCAAGGGCCTGGTGCAGACCGTCGGAAAAGCGGCGGCCGGGCATGGGACGCCCCGTAAACTCATCAACAATAACAACCTGATCGTTATCGACAAGGTAGTCCACATCCCGGCGAAAAACATTGCGCGCCTTAAGGGATTGGAGAACATGATGCTGGGCGGTAATGTTTTGCGGATCAAAAAGGTTATCAATCCCAAGCAGTTCTTCGCAATACGCAATGCCCACATCCGTCAGCATGGCGGTTTTGGCTTTTTCGTCAATGGTATAGTGCTCTGTGGGAGAAAGGCGCGTTACCACCATGTCGATCTTGCGATACATATCAGTGGAATCATCCGCCGCACCCGAAATAATGAGCGGGGTTCGGGCTTCATCAATAAGGATGGAGTCCACTTCATCCACAATGGCAAAGTTATGCCCGCGCTGCACAAGCTGGCTTTGGTAAAACTTCATGTTGTCGCGCAGATAATCAAAACCAAACTCATTGTTCGTACCGTAAGTAATATCCGCCGCATACGCAGCCTGGCGCTCAAGATCGTCAAGACCGTGAACAATAACGCCAACGGTAAGCCCAAGGAAATTGTAAAGCTTTCCCATCCAGGCAGCATCACGCTTGGCCAGATAATCGTTCACGGTAACAACGTGAACACCCTTGCCGGACAGTGCATTGAGCACCACGGTAAGGGTTGCCATAAGGGTTTTACCTTCCCCGGTCTTCATTTCCGCTATTTTGCCGCTGTGCAGCACAATGGCACCCACAAGCTGCACGTCAAAATGGCGCATGCCAAGCACACGCACCGAAGCCTCGCGCACAAGAGCAAACACCTCGGGTAAAAGGGCGTCCAGAGAGACTTCGCCAGAAGCTACCCGCTGTTTGTAATCCTCAATACGGACGGGAAAATCAGCGTCCGCAAGCTCTTGCATGGCAGGCTCAAAAGCTGCAATGCGGGCAATAATCTGTTTTTGGCGTTTAATAAAACGCTCATTGCTTGAACCAAAAATTTTTCTTAGAATCAACGTAAGCATTGCATCTCCTGTCGTTGCGTGAAGCGGAATGGTAAAAGTATGCAATGGCTCCACGCACTCAGTACTATATCAAAATTATCAGAAAAGACAAAACTTTTCCTGAGGCCTTGCCCGCCCCCCCAAAAAAACCATCCTCTCCATTTTTAAGTTCGTTGCAGAATACAACGAACTCTGGCTGGGCGATGTAGGCAAAGGTATTTTTGTTCCCCTCAATATATCCGACATGATTGACTGCCTCGATAGAGGGGTGCCTAGTTTCACTGCAAAATCCCCGTTCCTTGGAGGCCAAAGAACAGGGATTGGTTACAGAATTCATTCATACAGGTATTGACAACTCAGTACTACTTTTTCTGTCACTTATAAAATGGCACCTTTTCTCCAAATGGGCTGTTCAGTATTTTGAAAATATAAGGATATGTCTCGTCCGCACTTGAATCACCATTTTTCCTTCGCATTCTCTCTTTATTCTTATAATCGCGCAGTTCCTGAATAGAAAACTGGCGAGTTTCTTCGAATATGGGCACAAAGTCATCATCAGGTGAAGAGCCTGATGTCATATGCAAATCGTGATGGTTTTGCAGTAAGTAAGAGAGGAATTCCCCTACGAAGTTCCAACTCCAACGCGGTATCCAAAAATGCGGGGTTTCAAAGCCATACCGCAGAGCACTCCCTGGGAAGTTTCCGACCATATACTTTCCATCTTGAGGGATGGCGTTAAGATAATC
>JAVBJS010000101.1:0-9508 GCA_031546885.1 Desulfovibrio sp. | reverse complement strand
ATTTCCAAGAAATTAAACACATATCCTTCCCCACATACTTTCGCAACCGAAACGGATTGCGAAAGAAAGGCACGCTGCGCTGCCCGCTTGCGGGCGCTTGCTGCGCAATCGCCAGAGATCGTTGCATTGTGCAACGATCTCTGCATAACAGATTTGCGTGGCTGCGTAAGCAGAGGCGGCCCACAAAAAAAGCACCACTTCAGTAAAATCTACTGTAGCGGTGCTTTTGCAAAAAAAATGGAGATAAAATTCAAGTTGCGCCCATAAACTTCCACTACGCTGTCATTATCAGTCTTGACAGCGTAGCAGAAATTTTTACAGGTAGTCGCCTCTGTTGAACTTGAAGCGCTCAGTTGTGGCAAGCACGTCAAGCTCATTGACCATGGATGCAAGCTCGGGATGCTGCTTTTCCATGTCGGGAAAGGCAGCGCGAAACTTGGCTATCTTGTCGGTCATTGTTTCCAGTTGTCCGTAGGCGGCCCGCATAGCATTCGGTTGTGTCGAAGTGAGCTGTGCTGCGTACCCATCGAAGCCGGCAAACATATCATCCAATTGCCCGGATGCTTCTTCAAACATTCCTTGGGCGCTGGTGAGGTTGGCAAGCTCTCCATTTTGGCTGGCTGATGCGAGAGAACCTTGTAGTACTCCCTGCAAAAGGCCTGCTTTCATTTCCAATGGAGCTATGGCAGATGCGACCCCCTGGGCCTCGCTACCAAGCTGTTGTGTAAGAAGAGTGCCAAACCCTTCATCAACTGCTTGTGTTTTGCGACGGGCTTCATTTTCTTGCAAAGCAATAATCTGTTCATTGCTTATTTTCATAATGCCCCCAGGGTTGTGGTTTTCTATCAGAATGCAAAATTGTTGCCAAAAAAATTTCTGCTCTGCGGAGCAGCTCAGACTAAAGCCAAAAAAGCACTCGCGTGGGAATCAACTAGCAGGTAACTCAAAATATCTCAATATAAATTATGATGATAGCAAAATTTTCTGAAGCTGTGAACGCAGGCCTGCCTGAACGGAGGCGCGGGCCTTTTCAATATAATTTCTTTTATAATGACTTTTTTTCCCAGAAATATACGGGCATATTTTGCCGTGCGGCAAAGCTTGCCGTGTCGAGGGAAACGCTGATTCATTCGTGAAATGATTTTTTGGGGAAGCTCCGCTTCCCTAAACCCCATTGCCAATGGGGGAGACGGATGCAAAGCCGGTTCTTTACGGCGAGCAGCCAGCCCCGACAGCGAGTGCCCCCACAGGACGTGGGGCCGAGCGCCATGCGATAAAATTAAAATCTACTGTGACAAGGTTCAGAAATTTTTTCCCCAGAAAATTCTATACAACGCGGTGTTTCTATTATACACACCGGGATCACAAATTTTTAGGAAGGATGTTTTATGACTGTCAGGAGTATTTTGATTTCTACCTGTGTTATGGGGTTGCTTCTCTCCGGTTGCGACGACAAAGGAAGCACACCTGCTCAAACTGGCACCACTGCTCCAAGTGCTCAATCTGGTACTGCCAGCAAATCCGATAGCGTCGAAAAATCGCAGAAAAAGATCCGAGAAACAGAAAAATGGAACAGCTATGTGGCCTTGAGCAATACGGGCCCCCTGCATTATGAAGTTGCGCTGAAAGAGTATGTGGAAACGCATGTTACCAACGGCAAGCTTGATCTTGAGAAAAAAAACCCCATGGCAGGCACTTATTTCGCACCCCGCACGCCCAGCAGTCTTAATGATCTCACCAAGTCAGCCACAGAAATAGCAAAGCAAGAGCCAAAGTGGGAGATTGATGCAACGGTGGTTCCTTTTTGTGAGGCCTTGCTAAATCTTACAAGTCTGCTTGAGCAGGCGAAAGCATACTACCGCAGCAAAGATTACGTTGATGATTCTTATGCACGCGGCAAGGAATTGCACCCTAAGATTATGGCGGCGGTTGAAACAGTTTACAAGGCTCAGGATGCATTTGAGCAGGGCATGGCTGCTATGGATGTCCAAAAGCTCCTTGAAAGCTTGCAGTCAATGCGAGCTGCGGGCTTGAAAATACGACCGGCTGCCATCGACATGATACAGATATTGCGAGAAAGCATAGTAGAAATCAATCGCGTAACCGCAGATGGGACGAAACCCGGCGCATTGACTCTTGCCGAATATCAGCCCATCTATGACAAGTTAGTGGTCGTTTATAAAGAGCTGGAAGCTGTGATCTCCGATGAGGCGCTTGCCAAGCAAGAAAATATTAACATGAGCACCCTGCGTACTCTTGGGACAAGTGCAAAAAATATAAAACGGCAAGCCTCAAGTGTAATGGAAGGATTGCAGAAAAAAATACCGTATACGCCCTCATCCACAAAGGATTTTGGAGGCAGCTTGTCACGTATGGTGGATACCTATAACGATCTAAAATAATAAGGCGTCTACCCCCTTGGCATTCAAAAGGTCCTTGTAATTTTTATTGCAAGGGCCTGAGTTTTTTTTAGCAGGCTGGGGGAGGGTGTTGAGCATTCCACTCTGGCATTAAGAAAGATCTTTCTTCCTTGCTTCCAACCCTGCAATATTGTATCGTAAAAATGTATATTCCGATTCTGAAGAGAGCCGTCCTTTTGATCGGCACATAAAAATCTCTTTTATCAGGTAGGTGGTCATGCGAAGAGTGTCGCTGCAAACAAAATTGATGCTTCCTTCTGTCCTCTTTTTTATTTTCGCCATGGCATTGGCGGGTTGGTTTTCCTATAGCCGGGCAGAAAATGCAATACGAACCTCAGTACTGCAAACCTTAGATGGTAACATGAAATCTGTGTCCACCGGACTTCGTAAAACAGCGGAAAATCTTTTTCAAATGCTTGAGGGGCTTACCTATTTTCCTCAATTTACGACTCTTTATACCGAACAAGGGGAGCAGGAAAAAATTACTCGAGCCAATGGTGTGCTTGCAAGTATGCCATTTGTTAAGGACTCAACTTTTACCGCGCTGAATCTGGTGAATGCTCAGGGCATTGTAATAGCCAGCAGTAGGGCCGATGCTATTGGCACCTCCGTAGCGGGAACCGATTTTTTTACCAAAGCAATGCGCGGTGAAAAAGCTGTTGGCAAGGCAATAGCCGGGGGCTCGGGAATAGCGCTTGTTCCTTTTGCCATTCCGGTGCGTGTTGACAGCACTACCCTTGGGGTGCTGGAAGGTGTGGTGAATTTTAAAAAACTTGGGGACGCCATTGTAGCCCCTGTCCTTGTTGGCAAGGAGGGTTACGCCTTTATCGCTTCAGGCGTTGGGGAAATTCTGCACCACCCGGAAGTCAGCCAGATAATGATTCCCATAGCTCCAAACGGGCTAACGCCCAGAATGGTGAAGGAGCGCAATGGAATATTGGAATATACCTGGAGCAATAAAAATTGGCTTGCTTTATATGTTACGGATGACCTGACAAACTGGACAAGCATAGTAAAAGCACAGGCGGGCGAGGTGTTTTCTCCCATCCGCGACTTGGCGATTGTTAGTGCAATTGTTGCAGGCATTGCTATCGTACTGTTTACATTGTTTCTTTACATCTGGATACGCGCTCTGACCAGTTCACTCCGCATGGCTGTGGATTACGCCGAGCACGTTGCAGAAGGGCAGCTTGAAAAAAGCTTTGAACTGCGTACAAACGACGAAATAGGCAGTCTGGCGGATGCCCTGCGGCATATGGTTTCCACCTTGCGCGAGATGATTGTAACCAGTAAAGCCAGCGCGGTGGAGGCACAGGAGCAAACACAGCTTGCTAAAAGAGCTGTGGATGAAGCAGAGCAAAGCCGGTTGGCAGCAGAAAGCGCACGAAAAGAGGGTATAAAAGAAGCTGCGGGTCAAATTGGAGAGCTCATTAATGAGCTGAGAAACTACACAATGCGCCTGCAAAAATGTATTCATCGGGCAGCCTCCGGAGCGGAGCAGCAGCGCTTGCGCTCGCAGGAAAACATTCAGGCAATGGTATCCATGAATGACAGTGTACAAGCCGTTGCCGGAAATGCGCAGTTTGCTCAGGAAAGCGCCGTTCAGGCGCGGGAAATGGCCTCCGCAGGAGTGGGAGTTACCGCAACTGTGGTTGCTTCCATCAGTGTAGTACACACCAGCGCTGCGGAACTCAAACGAAGTATGGATAGTCTTGGTACGCGAGTAGACGGCATTGGGCACATTCTGGGCGTTATTACGGATATTGCCGATCAGACAAATCTGTTGGCCCTTAATGCAGCTATTGAGGCCGCCCGTGCCGGTGAAGCCGGGCGTGGTTTTGCGGTGGTGGCGGATGAAGTGCGTAAGCTTGCGGAAAAAACCATGCAAGCCACCCGCGAAGTGGCTGAGGTTGTGAAGGCCATTCAAACTGGCTCAAGCGACAACCTTCGCATCATGGAAAATACAGAGCGTACAGTGACTGAAACATCCGCTCTGGCAGAAAAAGCCGGGGCATCGCTGCATGAAATAGCACAGACCGTGGAAAAAAATGCGACTCAAGTGCGTACCATTACAGAGGCCAGCACTCATCAAACGGCGATCAGCCACAATATTACTGCCCATATCGAGTCGGTTAACGCTATTACTCAGGAAACAGCAACCATTATGACGGAAGCGGAGAGAGATATCTCTACCGTGCTGGATACTACAGAGCGCCTTCGGGATATGGTGCAAGGCCTGGCAAAATAGCAATGAGGCCGAGTGTAGCGCGTAAAAATATATTGAGATGAGTTGGGGAGAGTCATTTCGGGCTCTGCCCGAACCCGGCTAGCGCGTGAAAATATATTGAGATGAGTTGGGGAGAGTCATTTCGGGCTCTGCCCGAACCCGGCAGGGATTGCCATCCCTGCACCCGGCACTTGGGTTTTTTGTAGATAAAAGCGTATACTTAGAGCTTTTTTGTAGATAAAAGCGTATACTTAGAGCTTATTTGTAGAAAAGTGTTTTGACGAAGTAATTGCTCGCGAAATGTTTATTTATGGATAAGTTCTTAGGTAGTGTCGTCAAATGCAAATATTTCGGGAACCCCCCACGGCGGAACTCCAAGGGGGGTTCCGCCGTGGGGGTCTGTGCCCTAGATCCTACGCTTACTTACCCATGAGATTTGCAAAAAGTTCCCGGCGTGTGTGGGGAGTGGGCGCTTCTGCAATGGCATTTTTGTAGTAGATTTTAGGATCGGTCTGGAAGAGGTAGATAACGCGGACGTTATCCGGGTCGCCAAGGGTGGCGTCCGGGTAGCGTTTTTTCACTTCTACCAGCCGCTCGTTGGCAAGTTTGAGCATTTCTTCTTCGGTGCCGTAGTTCATAGTGCCGGTGGGGCAGGAGAGAACACAGGCCGGAGCCATATTATTAGTAATACGGTCAAAACAGAAGTCACACTTGGAAACGCCTTTTTTTCCTGGCCCGATGCGGGGGATATTATAAGGACAGGCTTCCTGCACGGCCTGAATGTCATCGCCTGTAATGGTCATTATTTCAGGTGTGGTGTAGACGGCACCTGTTTCTTCATCTTGCAGCATGGCTTTTTCATTATACGCATCCGCCTGGCTTTTACAGGGCGCCGCGTAACAGTGGCGGCATTGCTCTGGAAAAAACAGCCATTCCAGTTTGCCGTTTATTTTGGTCTCGACAAAGCGGACAAGGCGAATGGTGGGAAAAGAGAGGTCAGGCGGATTCTGGTAAGAGCCGGTTTGGCGGGTGTCTTCACCAGGAAGGTTTTTCCATTGCTTGCAGGCAACCTGACAACCCCGACAGGCGGTGCATCTGGTAAGGTCAACAAATATGCTTTTTCCCATGAGGGAAGCTCCTTGAGTTATTTTGAGCCAGCTAACCCGCAGCTTTTATCAACGCGGGCTTGGTTTTGTAATTTTGCTTATTTTATCAAAAGAGTAACGTATACTTTACTCATCCTTGCGCTCTAGAAATTGCGGTTTAGGAGGGAGGGGGGCTCTGTGGAGGAAAGCTCACGAGATTAAATCTCTTGGGCTTCCCCCCAGTTTCTTCATCTCCCCATGTTTCTTTCCCTCTATTTTTTCTTCTTTTCGCTCTTGGTTATCTTGGTTACGTTTACCATAAAGGTTTTGGTTTCCGGCATGCCTGTGTTGGGCTCACCCACGGACGGCGTGAGCAGATTTGCCGAGTCGCCGCCTTCTTTTGGGGTAAGCCAGCCAAAGTGCCAGGGCAGGCCCACAGTGTGGTGCTTTTTCCCCATAATCATAAGGGGCTGCATCCGCTCTGTCACCATGGCGGCAGCATCGAGCTTGCCACGTGTGGTGCTTACTTCTACCCAGTCACCATTTTGGACGGAGAGGGAGGCAGCCAGCTCCGGGTCTATTTCACAAAATACCTGTGGATGCGTTTCCAGCACCCATGGAATATTGCGGGTCATGACACCGGTTTGCCAGTGCTCTGTGAGGCGGAAGGTGGTGGCAATGTAAGGGAATTTGGCGTCTTTGACGGCAAAGAGCTCTCCTGCAAAGGGGATAACCGTGGGGTTTGTCCGCTGTGCCGAGAATTCATGGGCGTCAATGGGGCCTTCTATGGGCTCGTAGTGCTCTGGGAAGGGGCCGTCCAGTCGCCCAGGGCCATAAAGGGCACCGTAGCCGTGGGTCTGCATAATAAAGGGCAGGGTTGCCCCGGGAGCGGCTCCGCCATCTGGCACGTCACCCACCCACTTGTTGTCTTTCCATTCAATGACGGCTTTTTCCGGGTTCCAGGGTTTACCCGTTTCGTCAACCCCGGCGCGGTTATAAAGAATGCGCCGGTTCGCGGGCCAGGCAAAGGCCCAATTGGGGAACAGATTTATCTTGGCCTGCTCAGGTGTTTGGCTTGTGTCTTGCCGGGCCATAAGATTTTTGTCCGCAGCCGGGACAGCCCCTGTGAATATCCAGCAGCCGCCTGTGGTTGAGCCGTCATCCTTTAAATTGGCAAAGGCAGCGACTTGCTCACCCTTTTTATAGAGTTTGCCGCCGACATCCGTATCCTTCAGATAGTAGCCGTTCATGAGTTTTGCCACCTTGAAGGCGGAGTATTCTCCGTGTTCCTCCCAGTCGGCTATGTTGAGCTTCATAATGGGATCGGGATATACGGCCTTGGCATCCTTTTGGTACAGGGCGCGTACTTCCTTGAAGAGCTGAAGCATGATGTCGCCGTCCGGGCGGGCCTGCTTGTAGGGCTTTGGTCCGCGTACCCGCCATTGCAGGGTACGGCCAGAGTTGACAACAGAGCCTTCTTTTTCAATGGATATGGCGGCGGGAAGCAAAAAGACCTCTGTGCGGATTTTCTTAGGATCCATCCCCGGCCCTTTCCAGAAGCTGGCGGTCTCATTGTCAAAAAGACCGACATTGACCAGCCAGTCCAGCTTGGTAAAGGCTTCGCGATTCTTTTGAGCATTGGCCCCCGAGCAGGCGGGGTTTTGCCCCCAGGCAAAAAATCCTTTAAACTTGCCTTTGTTCATGCGCTCAAAAATATTGAGCCAGAAGTATTCAAGGGTTGGAATATCGCCATCCAGCTTGGGCATCATGGTATACGCGGTTTCCAGGTCGTCTTCCGGGTAAAAGGATTTCAACAGGCTTGCCGCATACTTGGGTTTGTTTCCCCACCAGTTGGTGCTTTTGGGGTTGTGGTTTACGGGAGTAATACCCTTAATGTAGTCCGCATAGGTGGGGTACTTGGTGGTGGGCATTTCCAGATAGCCGGGCAGGTTGCCGCTGAGCAGGCCGATGTCTGTTGCACCTTGCACGTTGGACTCGCCGCGGAGCGCATTCACCCCGCCACCGGCTACGCCGATGTTGCCAAGCAGAAGCTGAATCATGGCCATAGCGCGGATATTCTGCACGCCGACTGTGTGCTGTGTCCAGCCAATGGCGTACATGTTCGTGCCGGCTTTGTTCGGCTTGCCCGTGGCGCAGTATATATCGTAGACCTTTTCTACCAGTTCCTTGGGCGAGCCGCAGACGCTGGTAACCTTGTCAATGGTATAGCGGTCATAATGCTTTTTGAGCAGATTAAAGACGCAGCGAGGATGTTGCAGCGTTGTATCCCGCTTGGGAATACCGGCTTCATCCATTTCAAAATTCCAGGTGCTGCGGTCATATATGCGGGTTTTGCTGTCATAGCCAGAGAAAAGGCCGTCGGCAAAGGAATAGGTATCCTTAACAATAAGGCCCGCGTTGGTGTAGTTGACGACGTATTCCTTGAAATAAAGTTCCTTTTCAAGGATATAGCGAATCATACCGCCAAGAAAGGCTATGTCTGTACCTGAGCGGATGGGCACATAGACATCGCTCTTGCTGGAAGTGCGGGTGAAGCGGGGGTCCACATGGATAATGGTTGCGCCTTTATCCTGGGCCCGTTGTACCCATTTAAAGGAAATAGGGTGACATTCCGCAGCGTTGGAGCCCATAATGAGCACGCAATCTGAATTGGCAATGTCTGTCCAGTGATTTGTCATAGCACCGCGTCCGAACGACTCTACCAGAGCCGGTACAGTGGGGCTGTGTCAAATTCGAGCCTGATGCTCAAGGTAGGTGACGCCAAGCCCGCGCATGACGGCTTGTAGCGTCCAGCCTTCCTCGGTGTCCAGGGCTGCGGAACCCACATGGGCAATGCCCATGGTGCGGTTAACCAGCGCCCCCTTGTCATTTTTCGCAGTAAAGGTCGCATCGCGTGTTTTTTTTACGCGCTTGGCTATTTCTTTGAGCGTCCAGTCCCACTCCACTTCCTTCCAGGTGGAAGCGCCAGCGGCGCGGTACAGGGGCTTTTGCGGACGCTTGGGGTTGTCTGCAAGCTGGAAGGAGCTGGCGCCTTTGGAGCAGAGGCTTCCTTCATTAATAGGGTGATCAGGGTTGCCTTCAATGTTTACGCAGCGCCCTTTGCCCCCCTCCGCCGTATGAACCAAAAGCCCGCAAGCCACAGAACAGTAGCAGCAGATGGATGTTGTGACCTTGGTATTGGCAAATTTCAATACCGCCGCCCGCGCTTGCGTCGGGGCAAGGCTGACGCCTATTCCCGAAAAAGCACTGGCAACAGTGGCTCCGGCTGAAAATTTAAGAAAAGATCGCCGTGATAATTCCATAGAAAGGGCTCCTTTTGGATAGAGTAATGCCACTTTATGGCACTATGGCCTGATAAGTAAAAAAGTGATGCTGATATGTGCGCCACAATGGTATTCCACGGGAAAATGGGCCAGGAAGACACTGTCCAGCGTCCTATAGACAATACAATATATGAAACAAAATGCAATATGCCTACCGTGACATAATAAAGGCCATTGCACAATGGCCTTTGGCAACTGCACGGCAGGTGCCCGCAAGCGAACAGCGCAGCGTGCCTTTATTTCAAAGCAGCTTCTGCTTTGAAATCATTCGATAATAATTATGTCTTTTCTTGGCATTTAGCTCTTAAGAGCCTTCGGAAGACTTTTTAGAGGCCATTGCACAATGGCCTTTGGCAACTGCACGGCAGGTGCCCGCAAGCGAACAGCGCAGCGTGCCTTTATTTCAAAGCAGCTTCTGCTTTGAAATCATTC
>JAVBJS010000067.1:0-17717 GCA_031546885.1 Desulfovibrio sp. | reverse complement strand
CACTCTTCCTGTTATCCAAAGCTCTCCTGTCAATCCTGCCAGCGGCCCAGATAAATTTTCCCTCACTGCAGAAGAAGGCCCCTGGAAAAAAGTACACCTTGCCATTGCCCTGCCAGCACCCAACCAGTCAGACGTGCGCAGCCCACAGCTTGACGTTCTTGCGCAACTTCTCGGCGGCGATGCCTCCTCCCGGTTATACCGCACCTATAAATACGAAAAGCGTCTGGTGGATTCTATCAGCGTAGGCAACTATTCCTTTGAGCATACCGGCCTTTTCTATATCCAGGTAACCCTGGACGCCAACAAAATTGCTCCCTTCTGGCAGGCATTTACCAAAGATCTTAGTAAGATCGGATCACTTACTTTCAGCGCAGAGGAAATAGCCCGCGCCAAACTCAATGTGGAAGACAGCCTGTTCCGCCCCAAAGAAACACTGGCAGGCTACGCTTCAAAGTTGGGACATTTTTACTTCTTTGACAGAGGCGAGCAAGGTGAAGAAAACTACCTCACCGCCTTGCGCAACACAAACCCTGCGAATTTGAGCGCCCTTTTACGCGACACCTTCAAGGCGGAGCGCGCCTCTGTCGTTGTCGTCGCCCCTGCCAAAACGGCTGTCCCCGTTGGAACAAGCTCCCTTGAAGACTGGATGAGCAAAGAAGCACTCAAGAATTGGAAGCCCACTGCCGACTCCGCCGCCGCAAATGCCCCTGACAGCGCACAACACGCTGAAACTATTGACCTTGGCAAGGGTCGCACCTTGATCCTTCTCCCAGACAGCACCCTTCCCTATACCTCTGTCACCATGATGTTTGCAGGCGGTGACAGCCTGCTTTCCCCCAATGACCAAGGCCTTGCCGCCTTCACTGCCTCCCTGCTTGGCAAGGGTAACGGCAAGCTCTCAGCCACAGCGGTTGAAGAGTTTCAGTCCGACCGGGCTGCCTCCCTCTCAGCTTCCACAGGTAAGCAAAGCTTCACCCTCAGCATGAATTATCCCTCACGCTTTACCACCGATATGTTTACCCTTTTGCAAAACACCATCACCGCTCCTTCTCTCAAAAAAGAAGAAGCCGCACGCGTGCGTGAAACACAAACAGCCGCTATTATCGCGCAGGAAGACAGACCCACCAGCCTGGCCTTTCGCCGCATGTTCCCCTTCTTTTTCGCAGGACATCCCTACGGGTACCTCGCATATGGTGATGTAACCCGAGTTGCCGCCTTTACAGAAAAGGATGCAGCCGCCTTCTGGCAAAAGCAAAGTAAACAACCTTGGGTAATGGCTGTGTGCGGCTCCTTTGACAAGACCGCCATTCTTGCCGCCATAGACAAATTCCCCGTACCAACGCAGGAAGCGCCCGAGCTTGCCACCCCACAATGGGGCCTGCAAAAGAATCTCGACCTCGCCCTACCGGGAAGAAGTCAATCACACCTTCTCATGGTTTTCCCAACTTCTGGAGTGGGCAGCGCTGACGAACCAGCCCTTGACCTGTTACAAAACATTCTTGCTGGGCAAAGCGGCCTGCTGTTCCGCGATTTACGCGATGCTCAAGGCCTTGGCTATTCCGTCAGCGCTTTTTCTTGGAAAACTCAAAAGAACGGGGCACTTATTTTCTACATAGGTACAACCCCCGACAAGATGGAACAGGCCCAGCAAGGTTTTCAAACCGTCATCGCCTCCCTGCACTCCACCCCTCTTGCGACAGAGGAAATAGACCGGGGCAAGCAGCAAATGAAAGGCGACTACTACCGCGACCACCAAGCCCTTGCCTCCCGCAGCTCGGAAGCCGCAACCCTGGCCCTGCTCAAGCGCCCCCTTGATACTTCCAAAACCACCATGGAAAAAGCCCAAAACCTTACAGCAAAAGACTTGCAAGAGCTTGCAGAAAAATACTTGAAAACTGAAAATGCATATATTGTAAAAGTTTTACCATAATACTACGAGAACAAAATTCGTTATAAGCGGCCCCCCTTGGATATTCCCAAATGTCCAAGGGGGGGTTTTCTTTTTTTTTATTTTGTGTATAACTCATACATGATTGCGGCATCGCATGCCGTTTTTTCTCAAAATGTAATAAAAGGAAGGTGCATAGCCAAAACAGCCTGCTAACTGGTTGAGGAGGAATATGGTCAGAGTTGCCCCACGAAGTGAGGACGACAACGATTTTGTTTGCCGTATTGCCGAAAAAGGTGACGCATGAATAAACCAAAATGCAATTATCGATGTGCGCTCGGACTTGTTGTAGTTCTTTTAGTAATATTTGTTGGCTCAGCATATGGCCTTCATGCTACTTCAAGCACAAAATTTTGTCTCTCATGTCATGAAATGACACCGCATGGAAAAGAGCTCATGTTCTCCTCCCATGCTACAGACAAAAATGGCAAACCTATTGAATGTAGCCAGTGCCACATTCCCAACGGGTTTGGCCCCAAATTTCTTGCTGTAAAAATTTATTCCGGGTTAAAAGATCTGGCAGTGCATACATGGGAGCAGCCGCTCGCCATTGACCGCCTTGCCCACCAGCCCACGGCTCGCCGCTTCATCGACGATGATAATTGTATAGCCTGCCACGCAGACCTCTACAAGGACGCCAAGGGAAAATATGCTATCTCGGATATCGGAAAAATCGCCCATGATGCCTATCTTGGCAAAAACGGTAACACAAACCGTAACTGTGCAGGCTGCCACATTAACCTTGCACACTTGCCAGAGTTCGATCAAAGGCTGGAAGTAAACGCCTCATTTAAGGCTCGTCTATTGAAAGAGGAGGAACATCGCAAATGACCGCCCGTAAGTCTCTTTTATTCGTTTCCCTTGCAGCCATAGTTGGCATTGCCGGATTTTTTCTGTACATCAATACAGCATTCCCCGAAGTACGGTGCGAAGCTGTAAAACACCTTGATGCACCTGAAAAATACGCCGACTGCTATTCCTGCCATGTAAAAACAACTGCCAAAGAATCGCAAGATTGGAAAGATTCCAAGCATGGAGTTATGCTTGTCAAATGTGTTGTCTGCCACGGCCAGCCGGACGGCAAGGGTGCCATACCTTTCGCTGCAAAGCCAGACCCCATGGTAACCTGTGTTCGCTGTCACGACCCTGCCATCAAGCGCATGGTCGCAAAGTATGGAGATCCACGGCCGAACTGCAACACCTGTCACCCCAATCACCAAAACCCCATGCATGCAGATGCGTATGAAAATCGCACTCCATCAGGCAAAATAAGTTTTTAAGGCGCGCACACGTCTGCCTTGCGGACGTTGGACGATTGTACACTCTGCGTAAATACATCCTCGTGGATTTTGAAGATAAGGAGTGAAAGAATGACTCTCTCCAGACGAGAATTTCTCAAAGGAACGGCTGCGGCATTTGCCATTTCCGTACTGACCGGTCAGGGAATTGCGGAAGCAGCCGAGGGCCAACAGGCTCAAAATATTGATAAGTGGGTAAAAGGCGTTTGCCGCTATTGCGGTACAGGCTGCGGCGTACTTATTGGTGTTAGCGGCGAAAAGGTCATAACCGTGAAAGGTGACCCCAATAACCACAACCAAGGTCTTTTGTGTATGAAAGGCGCCCTGCTTGCGCCAGTTATTTATGCCAAAGATCGCATTACCCAGCCTCACATTCGTAAAAACGGTAAGGCAAGCCCGCTGGAACCCGTATCTTGGGACGAAGCCCTTAATTTTGCCGCAGCAAACTTTAAAAAAACACTGGCCGAAAACGGCCCAAGCGCCATTGCCTACTACGGCTCAGGTCAGGCCCTTACGGAAGAATCCTACCTCGCCAACAAGATCTGGAAGGCAGGCTTCCGCTCCAATAACGTAGACGGCAACCCCCGTCTGTGCATGGCTTCCGCTGTGGGTGGTTACACTTCCACTTTTGGCAAAGACGAACCCATGGGAACGTACAACGACCTTGACAGCGCCATGTGCTTCTTTATCATCGGTTCCAATACCTCGGAAGCACACCCCGTGCTTTTCCGCCGTATAGCCCGCCGCAAGCAAAACTCCCCCGATGTCAAAATCATCGTGGCAGACCCACGCCGTACCAACACCTCACGCATTGCCGATGTTCACGTTACCTTCAAGCCAGGCACCGACCTTGCCCTCCTGAACGGCATGGCTCATGTTATCCTGAAAGAAGAAATGGATAACCCGCGTTTTTACGGCAAGCACTGTGAATTCAAAAAAGGTGACGACACCGTTACCCTTGAAGAATACAAAACATTCCTTGCTGACTACACCCCGGAAAAAGTGGAAGCCATTACGGGTATTCCCGCCGCTACCGTGGTACAAGTAGCCCGCATGTTTGCAGAATCGCCCGCAACCATCTCCCTCTGGTGCATGGGTATCAACCAGCGCACCAAAGGTGTATGGGCCAACAACCTCCTGCACAACCTGCACCTGATCACTGGCCAGATTGGCCGCCCGGGTGCAACGCCACTCTCCCTCACCGGACAGCCTAATGCCTGTGGTGGCGTGCGCGATGTCGGCGCTCTCTCCCACCTGCTTCCTGGTGGACGTGTCATAGAAAACCCCGCTCACCGCAAAGAAATGGAAGAACTGTGGAAGCTTGAGCCGGGAACCATTAATGAAAAAAATGGTCGCCATACCATTGCTCTTTTTGAAGGTATGGCAAGCGGTGATGTAAAGTCCGTCTTCATTCACTGCACAAACCCGGCCCACACCCTGCCGCATTTGAACAAGCACACCAAGGGCCTGCAAACTGCTTTTGTCGCTATGACCGAATGCTTCATGGGTGCCGAAACTATAAAATACGCCGATGTTCTTTTTCCTGCCGCCTTCTGGTGTGAAACAGAGGGTGTATACGGTTGTACCGAGCGGCGTTATTCCTTAACAGAGCAAGCCGTCAAACCTATGGGAATGGCGCGCCCTGTTGTTAGCATTCTCCTTGACTTTGCCAAGCGTATGGGAATCAATGACTCATTAATTCCTTATAAGGACGCTGCGGATATTTGGGAAGAATGGCGCGTACTTAGTGGTAAGTCGGCCTATAACTTTGTTGGCATTACCCGCGCCCGCCTTAAAAAGGAATCCGGCATCAAGTGGCCCTGCCCAACAGAAGATCACCCGGGAACAAATCTGCGCTACGTTCGCGGCGATGACCCCATGGTTCCTCTTAACCACCCAGAGAAGATCTTCTTCTATGGTCGCCCGAACGCCAAGGCCTTCATATTCCTGCGCCCCTACCAGCCTCCTTTTGAGCCGGCAGATGCAGAATACCCCTTTGTATTAACCACCGGGCGAGTCATCGACCACTGGCACACCGCCACCATGACCGGGAACGTACCTGAATTACAGCGTGCCTACCCTTCCGCATTTGTGGAAGTAAACCCGGACGATGCCAAAAAACTCAACATTGCCAATGGCGACCGTGTAACCCTGGAAACACGGCGTGATAAAATGACCTTCCCTGCTCGTGTCACTGACACCTGCATGCCAGGTCTTGTATTCACTCCGTTCTTTGACAAAAACCTGCTGGTAAACAAGCTCTTTCACGATGCTGTAGATGCCGTCTCCAAAGAGCCGGAATACAAAATCTGCGCCACCAAGGTTTACAAAGCCATGTAAAAGATAATTCCGGTGAGTAATTCCAGAAAGCAAAGCCTTTTGAAATTACTCACCGGCCAGGGGCACTGTCCTTGACCCCTGCCTAGGAGCTCTGCCCTTGGCAGGGGAAAATATTTCCCCTGCCAAACGTATTTCCTCTGTTCCGCACCCAAGCCCATACCTCATTCTCATACAAGGAAGATACCGTGGCTATTCTTGGTTTTCTCACGCTTACTTCAAATGCTGATGCCCCCCGCGTTGAAAAAGAGTTTGCAACCTTTCCTGAGCTTACAACCTATGGCATTCACAGTGAAAACAACATCGTAACTGTCGCAGAAACGTCAGCAATGGAAATGGAAGGGCTGATGCGCCGTATACGCGCCGTGGAGGGCGTCATCGCCGTTTCCGTTACCTCCTATACCATTGAAGACGAGGTGGAAGACATGACCACCTCCCCCGCGGCTGTCTAAAAACTATCAGAGATAGGACTCATATGCCTGTGTCTATTGCAACTCCTTTTTTGCGACCTCCTGGCGTGCTTTCTGAAAAAGAATTTACCTCTCGCTGCACAAGCTGCGGGCAATGCGTTGCCGTCTGCACATTTCATTGCATTGAAATGACTGCCGATTTCTTTTTTTGGGGGCAAGAAACTCCTAAAATATTTCAACGCAAAAGCCCCTGCTTTCTCTGCATGAAGTGTGTAGAAGTTTGCCCCACCGAAGCACTGCACAAGGTACCCATTGAAAAATCGGCCATGGGCACGGCAGTAATCAGCAGCAAGCACTGTGTTGACTATCAGAACGACAACATGGTCATGTGCTGGACATGCTATGAACGCTGTCCCCTCAAAGCCAAAGCCATTGTGCTTCAAGGGGGATATGTGCCTGCCATCACGCTTGAATGCGTGGGCTGCGGCGTCTGTGAGTATGTCTGCCCTGTCAAAGCCATTACCACCATCCCCACACGCTACCGTATGGGGGCTGGCGTATGACAACACCGCCCACCACGCAAGCCGTGCTTGGTATGCAGACAACCGTTGCGTCACAAGCGACCGTTGAATCGCAGGCAACCATCAGCGCACAGACAATCACGGCGGCGCAGATAACTACTGCATCGCAAAATGAAACCAATTCCCAGGCCATACAGCCGCTTCGCGCACGCTTCCGGCCCTGGCGCGTTGCATGTCAAACCGCTGTCCTCGTTGCATTCATCGTCATTCCTTTGCTCAACGCGAAAAATATCACCTTCCTTTCGGGCAACTTTCTTTCTTTTTCGCTAGGTGGCCTGCCTCTGGTTGATCCCCTTGCAGCCTTACAAGCCATGCTCGGAGGGGGAAGTTTTGCCAGTTCCATGCTAATAGGAGCGGCCATTGTACTGAGCCTTGCACTTTTCATGGGTCGTATTTTTTGCTCATGGCTCTGTCCCTACGGTTTGCTTTCAGAAATCGTTGCACGGCTTCGCCCTCCGACCTCTATACCTGCAAAACCGCTTCATTTTTTCTTCCGTACCCGCCTTACTCTTACCGTTATAGGGCTTGTGGCCATTACCTTTGCCCTCCCTGTACCCATTCTGAATCAGCTTTCCATGCCCGGTTGGTACTCCCGCGCCATGCAACACGGAGCCTTTTACAGCGTCATGCTGTATGGTTCTCTCTTATTTCCCGCCGTGCTGCTGCTGGAAGCCACACTACGTCAACGCTTTTGGTGCCAGTATGTATGCCCGCAAAGCGTCTTACTTTCTCTTGCTGCTGCCGTCCCCCTCGGCTTACGAGTAAATTTTCAACCACGTAAATGCACATGCTCCAAGAACGATCGTCCCTGCCTCTCAAGCTGCTCCCTTAATCTCAACCCACGCAAACCTACGCTGCAACAGCGCCTTGAATGTACAAACTGTGCTGACTGCGTGGATGCCTGCACCCTGCGTGGGCAGGCTCTTTCCCTGGAGGGGAGAAAAAAATTGTAACCACTGGGGGGAGGGGAAAAAACTTTTCCCATGACTCTGAACTTTTTATAATCATTCCCCACCCCTCCCCCCAAAAAATCGCTATCCGACTAATCCCGACGTTTCCCTTGAAATTGCTTAGTTGAAAAGAAAAGAGTAGTATGCAACAATGCCTCTCTTGGGGAAAAAAGCCCCTCCAATACTCCCCAAAATACCAATATCCGCGTAACGCAATTGCCCACAAAACGCTTATTTATGGATAAGCCCTTATTATTGAGGAACATATACACATGAACATAGGGCCACACACCTTTGAAGAATTCAAGCAACGTGCAACAGAATTTCATGGTTATGCAGCCCCCGGGCTGTTGCTTGGCGGCTATATGGTGGCGGCAGCGCAACAGCAGCTCCCCCCAAACACCTTGTTTGAAGCGGTGGTGGAAACAAAAAAATGTTTACCTGACGCTGTACAGCTCCTCACCTTGTGCAGTGCGGGCAACAACTGGATGAAGGTCATTAACCTTGGTAAGTACGCGGTATCGCTCTTTGATAAATTCACTGGCCAAGGCTTTCGCATTCACCTTGATGTGCAAAAAATGGCAGCTTATCCAGAAATTGCAAGCTGGTTCCTTAAAAAAAAGAGCAAGCAGGAACAAGATACCGATCAACTGCTTTTGGAAATCAAAACAGCCGGCAGCAGTATTTGCAGCATCGCCCCCATACAAATTCACTCCTACTTCTTAGGGCACAACCACATGGGACAAATTGGCGTTTGCTCGCAATGCGGCGAAGCATATCCCAGCAACGACGGCTTTTTATGCCGCGGATGCCAGGGCGAAGCTCCCTATATAATGAGCAAAACGCATACTTCCACCCCTATAGTAACAGAAAATCACAATATTCACCTTGTTTCCGCTGAAGAAGCCGTGGGCAAAAAACTTTTGCACGACATGACGCAAATCATTCCTGGAGAATACAAAGGGGCTGCCTACAGCGCCGGACAGATTGTCTCCATTGGGGATGTCTGTCGCCTGCAACAAATGGGACGCTTCACTGTTGCCGTTGAAACGGAAGAAAACTCTTCCCTTGTCCATGAAAACACCGGAGCAGAGCAATTTGCCACCAGAATGTCCGGTAATAACGTGGAATTTTCTCTCCCACCTCGAGAAGGCAAGATCAACCTGCGCGCTCAAGTTGATGGCTTGCTGTGCGTTGATGTCAAACGCCTTGAAGCATTCAACATGGTTCCTGACGTTATGTGCGCATCCCGACAAGATGCCATGGAAATCAAGGCTGGCTCGGAGTTTGCGGGAACTCGCGTTATCCCCCTCTTTATCCACCCCGACACCTACGCGCAGGCCTTACACCTCCTTGATCGTCCGTTATTTTCCATAGCACCACTACGCACTGCAAAGGTGGGCATTCTTGTCACAGGCACAGAGGTTTTTAAAGGCATTATTCAGGATAAATTTATTCCTCTGATCTCCGCAAAAGTTGCCGCATACGGCTGCACTGTGGTTCATGCTACCATCGCCCCCGATGATAAAACCTATCTGCGCGATAGCATCGCCTCCATGCACGATGCCGGGGTAGATCTGCTCATCACCACAGGTGGGCTTTCTGTTGATCCCGACGATGTCACCCGCGCCGCTCTTATAGAAGCAGGTCTCACAGACATCCTTTACGGCACCCCGGTACTGCCCGGCACCATGACCCTCACGGGACGAATCACAACTAAAATCAGCACTCCCACTCCTACCGAGCTGGGTAACGCCTGTATTATCCGACAACCCCAAGCGGGAGAAATGCAGGTTCTTGGTGTACCTGCCTGCGCCTTATACTTTAAAACAACACTCTTTGACATACTGCTACCCCGCCTACTTGCAGGACGAGTAATAACCCGTTATGAACTTGCCCGCATGGGTGAGGGTGGATTTTGCACAACGTGCAAGGTCTGCACTTGGCCCAAATGTTTCTTTGTGAAGTAGATAGCGTTAATTGAAGGCTCTATCTCCGTGCCCATGCACAATTGTTCCAATTTTGTTTAATTTTTCAACATATTGACGAAGGCTTTTCCTATGCGTGCCGGCAATCACCTGACTCTCATTTTACAAAATATTATCTCGGCAATGGGGTATTCCCTCCCCGCCAAGTTAACTGTCGAACCGCCAAAAGATAAAAGCTTTGGCGACCTTGCCGTTAATTGTGCCATGCTGCTTGCCAAAGAAGCTGGCCTGCCCCCCCGTGCCTTGGCAGAAGACATAGCCACGCGACTGCGTGCCGCCTCACCGGACATTGCTAATGTTGCCGTAGCCGGCCCTGGTTTTTTAAACATCACGTTCTCCCCTACCTTCTGGCAAGAAAACATTGCCATTGTGGAAAAAGCCGGTTCCTGCTTTGGCACGGCAGCGGCAACGGGTAAGAAAGTCCAAGTGGAATTTGTTTCGGCAAACCCTACCGGCCCATTGCATATCGGGCATGGTCGCGGTGCGGCTGTGGGTGATAGCCTATGCCGCATCCTTACCGCAGCCGGGCACACCGTCAGTGCGGAATACTATATCAACGATGCCGGCAAACAAATGCGCACCCTTGGCAAATCCATCTGGCTACGCGCCCTTGCCCTTACCGGTAAATCCGACGCGCCCTTCCCGGAAGATTGCTACCAGGGAAGCTACATCATCGACAGCGCCCGTGCCCTACTCAGTCAAAATCCTCAGTTGACGGAATCCCCTGAAGCAGAAGGCATAGACGCCTGCTATGCTTACGGTATGCGCACCATTTTTGCCGGCATCAAACAGGATCTTGCAGACTTTGACGTACAAAACCAGGAAGACTTTTCCGAACTAAGCCTCACCCACAGCGGTGCGGTAGAAAGAGCTCTGGCCCAGCTTGAACAAGCAGGCCATACCTTTATTGAGGGTGGCGCCTTCTGGTTTCGCACCACCCCCCTTGGTGATGACAAAGATCGCGTTTTACGCAAATCTGACGGTTCCCTCACCTATTTTGCCTCTGACATCGCCTACCATGCCAACAAGTACGAACGCGGCTTTGATCACGTCATAGATGTGTGGGGTGCCGATCATCACGGGTACATCCCCCGCATGCGTGCAGCCATTACAGCTTTGGGTCGTCAACAAAGCGATTTTGATGTTGTGCTGGTACAACTTGTCAACCTTTTGCGCGATGGCGAGCAAATTGCCATGTCCACTCGCGCCGGACAGTTTGAAACCCTGAGCGATGTCCTCAAAGAAGTAGGCGCAGACGCAGCCCGCTTCATGTTCCTCTCTCGCAAAAGTGACAGTAAATTGGACTTTGACCTTGCTCTCGTCAAGCAGCGCACCATGGACAATCCTGTCTATTATGTGCAATACGCCCATGCCCGCATCCAGGCAGTATGGAGACGCGCCGCCGAACGCAACCTGAACATAGATGCCCACACCTCCCTGGCCTGCCTCACGCAGGAGGAAGAGCTTGATCTTTTACGCATGCTGGACAGATTTCCGCAAGTAGTGAACGATGCCGCCGCAAACCTTGCCCCACATTATATAAGCTACTACCTCATGGATCTTGCGGGACTGCTCCATCGCTATTACGCCGCCCACTCCATTCTTGGCGGCGACGATGCAGAATTGATGGTCGCACGATTACGACTGCTGCGCGCTGTAGGATATGTTTTGCGTAATGGCCTTAACCTTCTGGGCGTCAGCGCACCAGAAACAATGTAATTCATGGCTGCATACGATACCCCACCCTCAGCCTCTGCCAAAGGAAAACCATCAGGAAGGCGCTACATTAACCTTTCCATGACGGTACCTGCCTTTCTTAGCAGTATTTTGGCCCTCATAGTCGGCCTGGTCTGGATTTTTATCCTTGGCGTTATTATGGGACGTGGCTACACCCCGGAATCACGCATTCCAGAATTGGGCAAACTCATGCCCAAAGCCGGCGCCTACACTGCGCCCACCTCGCTCCACGAGAATACACAAAGTAACGCGACTGATCCCAAAGCTGCCGTCGCAGCAAAAGACCCGGCGCTCAACACAGATGATCTCGCCTATCGTCAATCGCTCAAAAATGCTCTTCCTGCCACCATCCGCCCACAAAACGCAACTCAGCCCGCCCCGGCAGACACAAAAACCCCAGAGAAAAAAGCTGAGCCCGCCGTAAAGGAAGAAACCTTTACCTATCTCTACCGCGTCGCCTCCTATAAGTCCGCCCAACCCGCTGAAGCAATGGTGGCCAAACTTAAAGCAGCCGGACTCAAGCCGCAACTGCAAAAAACAACCGAAAAAAACATCACTTGGTACAAGGTCATCGTCACCTTCAAAGGTACCCCAAAAGAGACACGCACACTCCGGGCAAGCCTGGAAAAACAGAAAATTACACGCATCATTCTCGAATCAAAAACTCCTATCAAATAAGGCCATTGTGCAACGAACTTAGAACTTATCCATAAATAAGGAGAGCGTGTGGCAAGAGTAAGGAAAATGATTTTTTTGCGGAGGGAGTGGACTCTTATGTCCTCGACCCAGAGCAAAAAAGGCATTTGACGCAGCTATTGACCGCGAACATCCTTATTTATGGATAAGTTCTTATTTGACGACACTATCTACAGCGCATTATAAAAGCGGCCGGTGCACACACTGCAACGGCCGCTTTTATAATGGTGTTAAGGAAGGCGTTTATACTTCTTTCTTCACGCCTTTCTTCATGCTCAGGCCCACGCCTTCAAAGATTTCAAAGATAGCAAAGCCATACCACATCGTATAAATAATATAAAAGACCAAAAAGGCTGCAACCAACGGAATATTATCTTTCACCATAAGGGGAACAATACCGTAAAAATTGTAGCCCGGCTCAATTCCTTTGATAACGACAGAATAAACAATGGCGGCTTCATCCACCATTCCGGCTTTTTGCATAGGCTTAATCATCGCAGTAGCAAGATGCCACCAGGATTTCATAACAGCCTTTCCATCCTCAAGCCCGTAGCGCGCTGCAATCTCTGGTGCATTATTGTTATACAGCGAAAGAGAATCTTTCAATATAGCTGTGAGAATGGCATAAAGATCGCCTTTTACATGCAGTTTGCTGCCTTCTCCCGAAACAGTGAGCCCTGTTTTTTCAGCCAGGGTTTTGACTGTTGCCACCCGCGACGCATCTTTAATAGTTACATCAATATCAACCATTTTACCTTTAACAGCGGTTGCCTGCACATCAACGCTTTCATCATTTTTCAAGGTAGGATCAAGAAAATTGGCAGATCCTTTGGAAAGAGTATTGAAAAGATGGTCGGCATACACAAGCCCGTTGGTATTACCTCCTCCATCGCTCCCAGGAAATAAAGGCAAGAAAAACATGATAAAGACAGCAATAAACGATCCCAAAAGAAGAACACCACGGGTAAACGCTTTTCCATTACGAATGAGCATACTATACCTCCGCCCGAAGCTTACCGATGTTCACAAGGAACTTGCCTATCACCCATGAACCGAAAATAACGACGACAACCCAAAAGACAATGTTACCGACATACTCAATGCCGCCAACAAGATCTTTTGAAATATCAATAACTTCAAGCTCAACAAGCTTCTTTGGCAAGGTTCCGGCACGGTTTACAAAACCGGCAAGAATTGAAATGGCATAAAAACCGCGAATGTGAATGCCCTTTACTACTTTTGTGGTAAGAGCACCAACCTGAATACCAAACAGGGAGCCAATAAGCATCCCCATGGCCAATGTGTAAAACACATACCCATAAATGGCATATTCTTTGATGGCGGCAAAACCGGCAGTAAAGATAATCTGTAAAATATCCGTACCAACGGTTGTCATGGAAGATACACCAAAAACGTATACAAACATGGGGAAGGTAACGAAACCACCACCAACACCCATGATGGCTGCCAAAAGACCAACGAAGAGGCCCCCAAAGGCAATGATCCAACCAGAAAGACGGCGCCCACCAGGGACAAGATCCTGGTCAAAGATAATCATGGGGGGAATATTGAGCGATTGTAGTTTGAGCGCAATGCCGGTGCTGCCAACGGGCCCGCCGTGCGCATCGCCGCCGCCGCCACTACGGCTGGACTTTAAGAAATCAAACAAGGCATAAAATCCAAGGAAACCCAAAAGCACCGCATAGATAGAGCTGATAAATACGTCAGAAAGCAGAGGGTTCATACGGAACAGAGTCATATTAACCCAGCCGCCAATGGAAGCGCCAATAATGGAACCCGCAAGAAAGGCAATGGCTAAGGGGCCGGAAACGTTACCAAGTTTTTTATGAACAACAGTACCCATAATAGCTTTGGCAAAGATGTGGAACAAGTCTGTACCCACAGCCAAGATACCCTTAATACCCGCAGCCATAAGCGCCGGCGTAATGATAAAGCCACCACCGGCACCAATACAGCCGGTAATAAGACCGGCAATTACACCGATAAATATGGAAACGAGAAAGATATCAAGCGAATAATAAGCAGGCGAATACGCTTGCTTACCGCCAAGCACGTCCGTTCCGGCAGCCATTGCGGCGGTAATCACCACAATAGGTAAAAGTAAAAGACCAATGCACAGTAACCGCTTCTTATTGTGGATAATCGACATGGAAACTTCCATATCCCATTTGGCGTGCGCTATATTCGCCGCTTTGAGAAATTCATAGATCTGCCGTGCAGCTCCCATTTTTCCTCCTCCAGCAAAAGGGTTCGTGCGCTTTATGCGCAAACATAATAAGCTTCGCTCCACTTGTTACACTATGGTACAAGCAAAGACAATAAAAAAATAATTGCCCCTTTATCGTATTGCAATCATTATATTTTAGCGCTACCCTCGCAATCGTAAAAGCAAATGATAGGTTATAAATACAAGCGCCACAGGGCATATTTACTCTATAACTCTACTCCCCCTTTACCAAGGAATTCTCCATGCCATTTTCCCCAGCTACCCTCGCTCTGCTCAAGCTCGGGCTTACTTTTGGGATAATTCTCACTGCTATGAAGATACGCCTTGACTTATGGCTTGCTATTCTTGCAGGAAGCTTCACAGTCGCAATTATCTGCTCCATGCCTATTTTAAATTGGGCCACGCTTATTTTGCAAACAGCTACACAAAACGACCTGCTTCTTTTACTTGCCATGGTTTTTTTAATCCTCACCCTCTCAAGCGTACAGGATGCGACAGGACAAAGTAACAGACTAGTACAAGGCATTGAACAGTGCTTGAAACATCCACGCCTTCGTCTGGTGCTTTTTCCAACAATAATAGGTCTTTTACCCATGCCGGGAGGGGCGTTATTTTCCTGCCCCATGCTCAACTCCGCAGCAAAAGGCATGGATCTTTCACCGAAAGAAAAAACTCTTATCAACTACTGGTTTCGGCACATTTGGGAACTGGCATCCCCCCTTTACCCTGGCTATATTCTCGCAAGCGGCCTGCTCGGCCTGCCGCTTTCAACCCTCGCCTACTATACGGCCATACTGGTTCCCCTTGCCTTCATTGTCGGCTGGTTTTTTTACATGCGCAATCTTGTCCCACTCACTCAAAGCCCCACGGCACCGCCCAAGGCCGGTGTGTATAAAAACATAGCCTTCGAATCTTTGCCGCTCGTCATAGCCATTGCCGGGGCCGGCTTTTTCTCCTGGATTTTTGCTGTAATACTTCCTTCCGCTCCTTCCCAGTTTGCCTTCATCGCCTCTGTAACCTGCGCCATCATAATCGCTTTTTGGCAAGGCCACAAATACTTGGAGCGTTCGCTATCCTCACTCATATTTTCACGCAATTCTCTGCAAATATTACTTCTCATTTTTGCAATTTTCGTATTTAAAAATACCATTATGGAGTCAGGCCTTGTTACCGACATCAGCACCATGTCGGGAAGCAAATATGTCATCTACTCACTCTTTATCATTCTACCTCTAATAGGTGGAATACTTACCGGCGTCATGGTTGGCTATGTAGGCAGTACATTTCCCATACTTATCAGCATTACGTCACAAATGAATTTGCAAGAGGAGGCACTGCCACTCTATATTCTTGCGCTGGTTTCCGGCAATTGCGGACAACTTCTTTCACCACTCCATATCTGCCTTGTTGTTTCCTGTAATTATTTCTTAGTCCCCATAGCTCAAGTATGGAAAGATGTTCTCATGCCGGTTATTATACAGCTAATTTACGGCATTTTACTGGCATTATTTTTATATTATATCGGAGCGAATTTTGGGCCATTTACACCGTAAGTAAAAAAGCATATGTAAATATCGAAAAGAAGGAAGCTGATGTGAATATCTAGGGAAGGGGAAAGCCCCCCTTTTGAAAAAGTGTTTCCTCATCCCCAGAGACTTCGCCATCTCTTCTTTAAACTTGTAAATTTGTTTTACCAGATAGTTAGAGATAAAACGCCAAGCTACGCCAGTGCCTGCTAGCGTACCCACCGGCACAGTTCAACTTTATAGTCAAGCCGTTCTAAAGGAAATTCAATGTACCAAGGCCTTGCTCCTTATTTCGATGAAATTTTCACCGTTACCGCCGCAGAAATAGAGTTTCTCACCAAGCGCATGGAAGGGATTCGATATTTGCTGGACATTGGCTGCGGCACGGGCAGCAATACAATCCTTTTTTCTGCCCCGACTCGTGAAATTATCGGCATCGACCTCAACGAAGAGATGATCGAATATGCCCTGCGCCACCACCGCGCTCCCGGTGTACACTTTGAAGTGCTTGACATGACACGCATTACAGAGAAATTTCACCCACATGCCTTTGACGGCCTGCTGTGCCTCGGCAACACCCTTGTGCATTTGACACAAAAAGATGTTCTGGCACAATTTCTAAGCGATATGCGCTCCTTGCTGCTCATGCCGCTCGGCATTGGTATCATTCAGATTCTCAATTATAATCGTATTCTTGACGAAAATATCCGCTCGCTCCCCGTTATTGAGACGCCCAACTTACGCTTCACCCGCACCTATGAAACCGATGGCGACCTCTTGCAATTCCACACCTATCTTGAAATAAAAAAGACTGGGGCCATCATTGCCAACACAACCCCCCTCTTGCCACTACGCACGCATGAGCTGAAAGAATTCTTGCTCAACGCCGGATTCACATCTGTCGATTTCTTTGGCAGCTTCTCAGGCGCACCCCTTACAAGTGATTCGCCGCTTGCTATTGCAATTGTTCGATAAAACGGACGTGAAGAGCTGAGTGAACACTACATCCAGTTTTTCTTTTTAAAATACATCCAAACCACAGCACAGGTAGCAAAGCAGAGAGCGCATATCAGCGCGAACGCATGCGGATTTTCTTGTAAGGGAAGAGGCACATTCATACCATAAAGGGCCGCAACGATACTGGGGATGAGCAGAACTATGGTCATCCCCGTTAAAAACTTCATGGCTTTATTTAAATTATTGGAGATCATAGCCCCAAAGGCATCACTAACGCTTCCCAGTATCTGGCTGAACACTTCCGCCATTTCCATTGCCTGCCTGTTTTCAATAATAACATTACTCAAGACGTTTTTTTCATTACTGGAAAGTACCAACATATCTGTATGGTGCAGCCGCTCGAGCACAGCATGATTCCCTTTAATGGAAGTCAGCACATAGATGAGCGATTTTTCTATATGGAGCATGCGCACAAGTTCGCTGTTTTGCATGGATTCCTGCAACGCCTGCTCTATCTTTTCCGTCCGCTCATCCATCTGGCGCAAATGTTCAATATAGGTTGTGCTCATACGCATCAAAACATTCAATGCTATACGGGCGGGACGATACTGCACACCAGCGCGCAGTTTTCGCAAGAGCAGGCACTGTACAAGATTCGGCCTATTGCATAGCGTGATTAAGACTGTTGGCGTAATAATCATCGCTAGCGGGCAGGTAGCAAAGGGCAAATGTCTCCTTGGCTCCTCCCCTTGCGAAGCCCGCGTTAAAACAAGGGTAACGTCACCTTCCTGCTCCAACCGCGGGCGCTCGTTTTTATCCAAAACAGCCTGCAAGAATTCTATAGGAACACCGTAGCGCTGTTGCAAATCAGCAATTTCATCCGGTGTCGGCTCTTGCACATCAATCCAAACGGGAGAACCAGCAGATGCTTCTGCTGTCTCTTCACCCGCAGGAGAAACAAAAGAGCATTCAGACAGACAATATGAAGTAATCATAAGGATAGCCAATCAGTTTAGAATGTTACAAAATAAATTAAAATTT
>JAVBJS010000036.1:0-4760 GCA_031546885.1 Desulfovibrio sp. | reverse complement strand
CTCAATAGTTAGGGCTTATCCGTAAATAAGGAGAGCGTGTGGCAAGAGCAAGGAAAATGGTTTTTTTGCGGAGGGAGTGGACTCTTATGTCCTCGACCCAGAGCAAAAAAGGCATTTGACGCAGCTATTGACCGCGAACATCCTTATTTACGGATAAGCCCTTATTGTTCACAGTAACGCATGAATGCCCCATAGGGTTTTTCTTTATTAAACGCAAAGGGCCGATGGTTCTTTGCGTTTATTACTATAACATTCCCCCCTTGAAAGTGTGGCTCTGAGAGTTATAGTATCAAAAGATTGCGTTGAGTTGTTGCGCAATGCAACGAACTCTGACAATTGCGCCATACGGCTGTTTTTGTGAAACAACATGAAAGTAACTACATAAATTTTAAGGGGTTTATATGTCCATGCGCGTTGTTGTTATTGGTGCGGTAGCCCTTGGGCCTAAAGCAGCCTGTCGCTTTAAGCGCTTGAATCCCCATGCGGATGTCATGCTTGTTGATCAGTCGGAACACATTTCCTATGGCGGGTGCGGCATTCCTTATTTCATTTCAGGTGAAGTGAACAGGGTAGAAGAATTGCAGGCAACCTCCTATGGTACAGTACGAGATACCGCATTTTTCAAAACGCACAAAGGCATCACGGCCCTCACGCAAACAAAGGCCACCGCCATTGATCGCGGTCAAAAAACAGTAACCTTGCAGCACCTTATAACGGGCACGACCTCTGTTGTTCCCTACGATAAACTGGTGCTTGCCATGGGCAGTTCGCCGCACCGCCTTCCCATCCCCGGTAGCGACCTTGCCGGCATCACAGCGGCAACCACTTTGACTGAGGCTTCTGCCATCAAGGACGCAGTGGCAGGAGGGCAAGTGGAGCAGGCGGTTATTATTGGAGGAGGATTTATAGGCCTGGAGCTTGCCGTTGCCTTTGGTGATATGTGGGGTATTCCTGTCACAGTGGTTGATGTGGCCTCGCAGGTGCTCCCTGGCTTTCTCTCGCCAACCCTGGCCCGCATGACAGCAAAAGATCTTGCCGACAACAAAGTAACCTTACATACACAAGAAAAAGTTCTGCGCTTTGAAGGGGAAAACGGTAAGGTGACAGCGGTAGTTACCGATAAGCGCACTATTCCGGCAAGTCTGGTGATCATGGCAGCAGGCGTACGTCCCAACACAGAAATAGCCAAAGCTGCCGGGCTCCATCTCACCCCCACTGGCCTCATCGTGGTGGATGATTATCTACGCACTTCCGATCAAGATATCTACGCGGGTGGTGATTGCGTGAGTGTTACCAATCTTGTTACCGGCAATCCCGGCTGGTTTCCTCTTGGCTCCATGGCTAATCGGCAGGGGCGTGTTATTGGAACGAATCTTGCCGGCGGTAACGATGTTTTCCCGGGTGCAGTTGGCTCCTGGGGGATAAAGCTTTTTGGTCAAAATGCTGCCGGAGCGGGGTTATCTATCACCACAGCCCTCGCTCAAGGCTATGATGCTGTCAATGTGCACGTGGAACAGGTGGACCGAGCGCATTTTTACCCTGAAAAATCGCTCATGGCTCTTGAGTTGGTTATCGATAAGCCAACACGGCGCGTTCTCGGCATTCAGGGTATGTGCAGTGATGGCAATGCTCTTGCAGCGCGTATCAATGCCGTTGCGCCTATTCTCGGGCGTGGGGCCACAGTGATGGACATCTCAAATCTCGAAGTGCTTTACTCGCCCCCCTTCTCATCAGCTATGGATATCGTTAATGTGGTTGGAAACGTGGCAGCCAACATTCTTGATGGATATTGCAAGCCCATATCTTCTGAAGAATTTCAAGAGCTGTGGGCAAAGCGGGATGACGAGGATGTGTTCTTTATTGATGCCCGCGTTAACCGTGATGCACAGCCCTTGTTGCAAAAATATCCCAAGCATTGGCACAGTATCCCACAAAATGAACTTGCGGAACGGCTTGATGAAGTGCCCAAGGATAAGCCTATTGTTCTCATTTGCAACACGGGACTGCGCTCCTATGAAGCACAGCTCGATCTGGCAGCGTTGGGAGTAAACACCACTCGAACAGTACTTGGCGGAATGGCCCTCACCAAAAGGCTGGTGGGAGAGCTGTAGCCCCCAAGGGTGTTTTTAGATAGTGTCGTCAAATAGGTTCTTTTGCCCTCTGCCAGCGTCAGAAAAACTTTTTATTTCGGGCGAATACCAAAAAGTACACTCCCTTCATAAAAAATGTTTCTTCCTTGGCAGAGAACAAAATATCTGCATTTGACGACACTACCTAAGGAAACGCTGATTATTCGTATAATTATTTTTTGGAGGGGCTTCACTCTTTCAGATATCCCGATCAAAGGGGCTGTCGCATTTTTAAACTCTAATTATTTCATTGTGATATAGGCTGAGGCCATTGCACAATGGCCTCAGCGGATGCGCCAGCAGACGCCCGCAAGCGAGCAGCGCGGCGTGCCTTTATTTCAAAGCAGCTTCTGCTTTGAAATCATTCAATAAAAATTATGTCTTCTCTTGGCATTTAGCTCTTAAGAGCCTTCGGAAGACTTTTTAGAGGCCATTGCAAAATAGCCTCAGGCCTGTGGAGGGAACCCCAAGGGATTCCCTCCACAGGCCTGTAACCCCGATCTCCTACCCCTCATCCACGGGCCAGCCCGTGCGCAGGCTCAATGGGTTTGCCAGCCATTTCTGAATGGCCACTTCATCCGCAAGGGCCAGCACTTCTGCACGCTTGGCCTGTTCCACCGCATAGCATTCCTGCACGGCGGCCCCTGTAGCGGTGCTCATGGCAAAGAAATCCTCACGGTCAAGCTTTGCATATTCGCCGTCGCTCATTTTCCACACCACAGATTCCAGCGCACCCGCCATAAATTGCACTGCCGTGCTGGTCATGCGGTCTGTGGCTTCCTTGTCAATGGAAACAAGGTAGCCGTTCCAGATGAGGCCCCCTTCTTCAAGGCGGGCATCACGAGCTCTACCAATGGCAAGAAGGGCCTCTTCCCGCCCTTCTTCCAGCGCGGGCGGATACGCCCGCAGGCCATAAGGGGCCAGCACGGCGGCCAGCTCCTTGGGAGATTCGCGCCCGGCTTCATCACAGGGGTAGCTGCTGGCTCGCCCGCCTGTTTCCACCCAAAGCAGATAGGCAGCATCATCAACAGGCAGATCCGCCTGTGCGAGTGAGGAATAGACAGTACCGTTTCCCCGTAACCAAAAGTGATTATGGGGATTATATGGAATAAGATTATACATACTGGCCTCCTGCGTTGCTTTCTCCAGCGATATTTCCGGGTAGGAAATTTATTCCACGCCCGTTGGAATTGATAATGCCTGCCACAATTTCGTATTTTTTCCCAGACATGGAGCCAGTAAAGGTGACATTTTGAACTATCAACAAACCACCGTTTGATACTATGGCGAACGCTTGGCTTGCGGATCCGGCGACCGACCACGTACCTTCTATTTGTATCATTCCAAAATTGGGGAGATGAACCGGGCGTACAAAACTTCCAGAAAACGAGCCATTTATTCCCTGAAGCACACCGCCAGACCAGGCACCAAAGGCGGTGTTGGCACCCGCCAGTCCGTTTATGGCACAAGCTTCCGTTAAAAGGTAACCACCATAGGACGCATGCATTCCCGTTCCTCCTGACGCGACATTAATCCTCAAATTTTTTACAGTGAGAAGGATGTCTCTCCCGCTGTAAATGCCAATAACGTTTACAGGCGGCGCGATAATAGTGGTGGAGCTGCTCGCACCGTCCAGTATATATCGCCCAAAACCGGACGGGGCAGTAGTATAGTCAAAGTACACCCCTTCCGCATAGGTGCCTGCCGCTATATTAATGTCTGCTGTATATCCGCGCCCGTCAAAGCGCATGAGCGAATTCACAGCCGCCGTAATTGTTTTAAAAGCGCGGGCTGCGGTATTGGCAAGGCCATCGTTGGCGTCATTGCCGTCTGTACGCACATAAAGATTGAGATCAGACGTGCAGGGAATGCGCAGATAGCCCGGCGTAATCGCAAGGGTAAGGTCGCTTGACAGGGAACCCGCGCCTGTGAGAGGGGCTGTGGTATTGATCTTGCGAGTAACAGGGACGGATGCCGTTTGCGCGGCAGCCTGAGCTGCATCTACCTCCGCCTTTCTGGCGATATCGTCGGCAGCGGCGGGAGCTGCCACCTTGGCCCGGCCCGAAGCATCCCGCAGAATGACGTAGTTGGCCGTGGCGGCAGAGGCGGCATTGATGCCAAGGGTAAGGTCGCCGGAAAGAGCGGCCCCGCCTGTGAGAGGGGCTGTGGTATTGACCTTGCGGGCCATGCCGGGAAAGAGCTTTTTCAACGCGGCAAGGAGTTGAGCGTTGTTGTTTTTATCAGGACTAAGACTTGCGGAGGTGATCACCGTAAGAATTTCTTCCTGTACACCGTTAAGCCATTCAGCCGTCACTTGCGTTGGCTGTATGGGGATAACGGGATCTCCATTTGTAAAGGTATTGTATTCTGTGGCTCCTGGGCCATTAATGGGAAACATGTATGCTCCTGTATTCAAATTTATAATGTATAATTGCTTGGCAGCAATGTTATTTTACCAAATGCCTGTTGTGTCTCTTTAACCGCAACAGGGTCTTAGAACTTATCCATAAATAAGGATGTTCGCGGTCAATAGCTGCGTCAAATGCCTTTTTTGCTCTGGGTCGAGGACATAAGAGTCCACTCCCTCCGCAAAAAAACCATTTTCCTTGCTCTTGCCACACGCTCTCCTTA